>JBFFIS010000342.1:0-3053 GCA_041556375.1 Desulfurivibrionaceae bacterium
CAGGTCGCGAACCTTGGCGTTCCCTGTGTAGTTTGAGACAATTGAGTCGAGATTGCCGGCGGTTATGCCAAAAAAAAGACGGGGCCGGCCAAAGCGTTTGAAGTCGTGCGGCGAGTCGTAGCGTGGCTGGCTCAAAAGAGCAACCCGATACCCCTGGCTCTCAAGGAGGCGGCCGATGAGGGCAACACCAAAGGAGGGGTGATCGATGTAGGCATCACCGGTGACCAAGACAATATCAACCCACTCCCAACCTCGTTCTTTAAGGTCTTTACTGCTGGTTGCTAAAAATGATTTTCTGTTGTCAGCCACGGCGGTCATTTAGAAGGTCAGCCATTTCTCGTAGTGTTGTCGCAAGACCGGCCAGGTGAATCTCTCGGTAAGCTCAAGCCGTTTAGTGATGCTCAAAGGGCCATGATGGGCGGCAAGCATCTCCTTGAGCTGATTTTTGAAAGATTGGTCAGTATCATAGAGGTATTCGGGGCCAAAGAGTTCTGGGTAGGAGAGGCGCCGGGGCAATAACGGCCGGCAACCGGCCCTTACCGCCTCAATGACGCTGAGTCCGTAAAACTCGTGGCTGGCCGTAGAAATGATGATTGTCCCCTGTTTTAAAAGACGAAGATATTCCGCCCGACTTGGCGCATAGCCAAAATGGATGAGTCTGTCCTGCAGCCTGTCTTTGGCTTTGGCAAAAATTGGTGGCCGCCGCTGAAAGGACTGGCCGACGACTATGAGTTTAAAGGCGATACCCTCATCGGCAAGCTCAAAAAGGGTATGGAAAAAGAGCTCAGGGTTCTTGTCATGTTCCCAGCGGTGGTTCCAGACAATAACCGGACAGCTCGGTTTTTTTGGGTCAGGTAATAGGTCGAGCTCGTTAAAGTTGAGCCCCAGGGGGAGGATGGTAGATTTTTCTGCAAGTGGCCCTGAGGTGTCGAGCTTGATATCAGGGGCCTTTTTTTCCATATCCCGGCAGCCAGCCAGAAAGGTGTCGAGGTTAAAGCGGCTATTAAAACCAAGGCGGTCTGAGGCCAGGGCTGTGAGGTAGTTGGTGAGGCCGAAATGGAAATCACGCTCATCCTTGACCTGGACAGGATAGGCGAACTGATTCTCATGAAAATAGGTGAGTATCGGCAGGCTGTTGAACCAGGCAGGAGCCAGCCCCTTAAGGGTGGCAACGTCGACAAAGGTAGAGCAGAGGATAGCCTCTACATCGAGTTTCTTGGAAAGTTGACCGGCAACCCATGGCGCAGCAAAACGCATGCGCCATTTCCACTTGCGGGCCGGCAGAGTTATAAAGGAGAAATTGAGGTCGAGATGTTCTTGCAGCTGCTCAAGGAAAAATTTATGCGAACCGCCAAAGTATGGCTCGATGACCAGGATGTTACGGCATAGGGCCATTAATACTTTTTGTCCGCATAGGCCAGCCATCCACCAGCCTCGACCAGTTCCTTGTCAAAGGAGTTTAACTGAAAGGAAAAGGTGGCTTCGCTGCTGCCCTTGGCTTCAACAATCTCTTTGTCGATATCAACACTGATTTCCAGGTCCGGACCCATCTTGAAGAGTTTATCAATGTCCTGGGGGCTCAGCTCAATGGCCAGCATGCCGCAGTTGAACATGTTTTGCCGAAAGATACGGGCAAAGCTCTCACCGATAACAACATTGATGTCATTGACCTCAAAAACCCAGACAGCATGTTCTCGGGAGGAGCCACAGCCGAAATTGCCGCGGGTTACAATGATCCCTGCTTTTTGCGGGTCACTGGCAGGGTCAAAGCCCTCGAGTTTCAGGTCTTCAAGGATGTAAGGCTTGAGAGCCAGCTTCGAGTTCTCAGTGAGGTATTTGGCCGGGATAATTTCGTCTGTATTGATATCTGATCTATCAAGAAAGAGCACAGAGCCGCTGAATTTTTTCATGCTAAGGTACCTGGTGACTTTTATTTTTTCTAAACGCCTGGGCGTGATGCGTACAAGATTATGCCGGATGAAGGCGTTGTTTATTCCTAGAGGGCGCGGTGGTCGGTAATAAAGCCCTTTACGGCTGCCGCTGCTGCGGAGCGCGGGCTCATCAAATGGACCATGCCGCCTTTGCCCATGCGACCGTTGAAGTTGCGATTGGTGGTGGAGGCGCAGACCTCGCCGGCCGCCAGGACACCATTACTCATCCCGAGACAGGCACCGCAGGTTGGGTTGGTGACGCAGAAACCTGCCTCCATGAAGATTTGGATGAGACCTTCGTTCATGGCCGTGGTGTAAACCAGCGGAGTTGCCGGGGCCAGAATACCGCGCACCCCAGGTGCCAGCTTCCGGCCTTTCAGGACTTGGGCGGCCTCGCGCAGGTCTTCAATGCGGCCATTAGTACAGGAGCCGATGTAGACTTGGTCCACCGGCGTGCCTTCCAGATCTGTGACATCTTTGACCTCGTCAGGCTTAAAGCCGTAGGTGATCTGAGGGACGATATTGGAAACGTCAAAGGTCAGCTCAGAACAATAGGTGGCGTCACTGTCGCTATGCCATTTCTTAAACTCTGCAACGGCAGCCTCTTGAGAGGCATACTCATCTTTGATAAAGGGCCAGAGATATTGGGCTGTGACCTCATCTGGCATACAGACACCGCAGGTGCCACCGGCCTCGATGGCCATATTGCACAGGGTCATTCGTGACTCCATGCTCATGGCGTCAACCACCGGCCCAACGAACTCCATGACCTTGTCCGTGGCGCCGTTAACGGTAAGTTCCTTGATGATATAAAGAATAATGTCCTTGGCATAAACTCCTTCCGGAAGCGTACCGACAATATTAATCTTCATGGTTTCTGGTAGACGGAAGGAGCAAACACCTTTGAAGATACCGACTTCGAGGTCTGTGGTCCCTACCCCGGCAGCAAAGGCGCCAAAGGCACCATGGGTACAGGTGTGCGAATCGCCCATGATGATGGTATAGCCCGGCCTGACAAAACCCTTTTCAGGAAAGAGAGCGTGGCAGACACCGTTACTGCCGATATCAAAAAAGTCGATGATCTTATGGCGGTGGGCCCAGTCGCGTAAAATCTTGGCCTGG
>JBFFIS010000343.1:0-3030 GCA_041556375.1 Desulfurivibrionaceae bacterium
CCCTCTAAAAATAGGGTAAACTAGAATACCACCTGACAACAGGCAACACCGAAACCTGTTGCATTGTCGCCTGCGCTCAGGTAAAAGACTCTTACTTTTTTACTTTAAACACTTGTTTCTCTATTGAAACTAGCACCTTCAAAAAAAAATATTCCACTTAACTATGCGTAATTTATCTTTTATTTTTTTACTTACCCTGCTTCTCTCCACTCTGGGCTGTATCCCTCAGCAACAATCGGCCAACACAGCCGGGGCAATGCACCAGGAACAGCTCATCATCCCTGCCATTGAAGGGGTTTTGGAAGAGATGACCCCTCCGGAGCCAAGTGCCACCGTAGAGGAAGAAGTCCAGGAACTTGCCCGTCTCGGCAACTGGGAAAAGGGTCACCAAGTTGCAACACCACTCAAAACCGAAATCACCTACGACTTCCCTGTAACCATGAACAAACAGGTAGAGTTCTACCTCGATTTCTTTCAAAATCGTCAACGAGCAACCTTCAAAAAATGGCTTGAACGCTCAGGCCGCTATGTGCCACATATCCAGGCAGAACTTAAAAAAGCGGGACTGCCCTTGGACCTGGCCTACCTTCCCATGATTGAAAGCGGTTACAGTCTGACCGCCTACTCCAGCGCACGAGCAGCCGGACCGTGGCAGTTTATTCGTTCCACAGGTCGCCATTATGGCCTCGCTGTCAATTCCTATATAGACGAGCGCCGTGACCCTGTTCGCTCCACTGCAGCGGCCATCGCCTTTTTGAGCGATCTCCATGATGAATTTAACGACTGGTCTCTGGCTGTTGCCGCCTACAACGCTGGTGGTGGCAAGATCCGTAAGGGATTGCGCCGTTACAAGGTCGATAATTTCTGGGATCTTGCCCAACACCGCTATCTTCAAAATGAAACCAAGCTTTACGTGCCAAAACTCATTGCCGCCATCATCATCGCCAAAGACCCTGAAACCTATGGCTTCAAAGATATTAAATACCAGGCCCCATTAGAGTATGAAGTTGCCATGGTCCCTCGTTGGACCTCACTTCGCTCGGTTACCGTTGCCAGCAACATCGACTACGACGTTCTGCATAATCTTAATCGGCAACTGCGTAAGCGAATCACCCCACCCGACACCGCAAGTTACCCATTGAAGGTGCCCGTGGGGAAAAAAGACATCATTGCCGCAAATCTCCACCGCGTTTACCCCTTGGTTACCACCGAGTATAAAACCCATGTGGTGAAGGCTAACGACACCATGAGTGGCGTATGCCGTAAGTATAACATTCGCAAACTCACCCTCCTTAAGACCAACAATCTTGACTCAGCACGTCTGCAGCAGGGGCAACGACTTCGCATTCCCTACCAGACCACAAAGTATATCCTCTGGAATAAAGACGGCACACCACCGGTGGCAGCGGCCGACACCAACCTCATCCTCCACAAAATTCGCCCGGGTGAAACCGTTTCCGTGATTTCCAAGAAATACGGCGTGCCCATGCATATGATTGCCATCTGGAATGATCTCGACAATATGGCCAAGATTCGTGCCGGCCAACAACTGGCGATCTACATTGAGGAAGGACAAGCTCCTGCCACCCCCCAGATTGTTGCCACAGCAAAACCCTTTGTCAAGCCAGGTATTACCTCGACCGAGAGCACTGCAGCAGGCGGCAAGGTCACCTATTACCATGTTAAATCAGGTGATACCCTATGGACCATATCTCGTCAGTTCAATCTTCCCATGGATAAGATCAGACGCTGGAACAGCCTGAAAAATGATGTGATTCATCCAGGCACAAAGCTTCTGGTGAAGACTGCATCCCTGTAATGGATCTAAGTGGCAAAACAGCTCTGGTCTGTGGGGCAACGAGACATCTGGGCCGGCATATAGCTCGTAACTTACGTGACCAGGGGGCTCAGCTTGTTCTCCCCTATTATGACTGGCCGGAATCATGCCAGGAGATGCAGGAAGAGTTTTCTGCCCATCTCTGCGTCAAGTCGGATTTACGTCAACAGGAAGATGTCCAGCAGCTGATCCAGCAGACCAAGGAAAAATACAACAGGCTCGATATTGTCATCAATAATATCGAGCGGGGCGGCATGCCCATCGTTCATGGGCCCTATACCCCAGAGCAGTGGGACCTTGAAATGGAAACCACCCTCAAGGCCAAATGGCTGGTGTTCCAGGAATCGCTCCCTCTTCTTCAGCAACAACCATCGATTGTCATCAACATCTCCTCCATTGCCGCCATTGTCGGCCGGAAAGGCGTTGCCGGTTTGATCTTTAATGACGGCTACGCCGCCGCAAATCGTGGCGTCAATTCCTTCACCGAAACCTGGGCAAAACAGGCTGCGCCCAGCGTACGGGTCAATGAAATCATGTTGGGTTTCTTTGATGGCAGACATGGAGAGGCAACACGGGGCTGGCCCCTTCTCTCTGATGACAACAGGGCTCAACTCGTGCGCCAAACACCGCTAGGGCGGACAGGACAGGCCGAGGATCTCAACCGGGCCGTTAACTTCCTCATCCATCACGCACCATTTATGACCGGAACCTGCCTGCGCCTGGACGGGGGCTATAGTTTGGGGGGAGAGGATGTTCCTGCAATGCCGGACGGATTGCAGGAAGATTTATCAATCCAGAAATAAAAATCCCAGCAAACTGCTGGGATGTGGCTTCTTCGAAATAACGCCAATCTGCTCAACGACCCGTCACAGATCTAGACAACGCAAAAGAACCTTCACGGCAACGACTTCAAAAAAACCTTAGCATCCTCAGGGCGAATGAGATGCCAGGATATTCGCCATTCAGTCACCACAACCACATTTACAATTTGGAGAATCGCAATGTTCTTCACGCTCTTTACGTTTAAGCAGGTCCTGCAAGGCCCATTTGGGGATCTGACGCATAACCACATCAACACAGGCCAATTTGACGGACTCAGGATCCTTAGGCTTCTCAGGTTTCGCCTCACTGAAAATCTCCTCCGCATCATACCAGCAGAGCTCAACGCCTTCTTTATCATAAACAGTCAAAAC
>JBFFIS010000344.1:0-3029 GCA_041556375.1 Desulfurivibrionaceae bacterium
CTTTTCTTGACCTTTTCAGGCTTTTGTGTTTAATTATTCCCATTGACACGCCTACTGTTTTTTTATTCTATTTATCAACTAATTAGCTAATCTTCGTACGCAAGCACATACCTCACATGGCGCAGAACGCGCCCCACTCACCAAACAGCGAGGAGAACTCCCTTGAATCTTTTCTATAAGAATCTCACCATCTGGCTCATCATCGGACTCACTGCCATCCTTGTCCTCAACCTTTTCAAGGGTGAGCCTCAGACGGTTAACGTCCTCACCTACAGTGAATTTGTCGACCAGGTGAAGAATGGCGTGGTGACCAACTTCTCACTCCAGAAGAATATTGCCAGCTGGCAGAACTCAAATGGTGAGCGCTTCCGCTCGGCCCTGCCAGAAGATCCGGCTGCCGTTCAGCCTTTTATTGATGCTGGTGCCAAGGTAGAGATCGTACCCACCCGGGAGCCCCACTGGTTTGTGCGGACCTTTCTCTCCTGGTTTCCTATCCTTATACTTGTGGCTATCTGGTTCTTTTTTATGCGCAAAGGGAGCGGTCAAGGCGGCGGCAAGGCCATGGCATTCGGCAAGAGCAAGGCCCAACTCTTTGACAGTCAGGAGTCCAAGGTTCGCTTTAAAGATGTTGCCGGCATAGACGAGGCCAAGGAAGAACTTGTCGAGATCGTTGACTTCCTGAAAGATCCGACAAAATTCACCGAGGCTGGGGCCCGCATTCCCACCGGTGTTCTGCTTTATGGCGAGCCTGGAACCGGTAAAACCCTCCTGGCCAAGGCCATCGCCGGCGAGGCAGGCGTCACCTTCTTTTCCATCAGTGGCTCAAATTTTGTTGAAATGTATGTTGGTATCGGCGCCAGCCGGGTGCGCGATCTCTTTGCCGAGGGCAAAAAGAAGGCGCCCTGCATTATCTTTATTGATGAGATCGACGCCGTGGGCCGTCACCGCAGCTCCGGCGCTGCCGGCGGCAACGACGAGCGCGAACAGACCTTAAACCAGCTCCTGGTCGAGATGGATGGCTTTGAGGTCAATGACAAGGTTATCATTGTTGCCGCCACCAACCGCCTCGACATCCTTGACCAGGCCCTGCTCAGACCGGGCCGTTTTGACCGCCAGGTTATGGTACCCCTGCCGGACGTCGGCGGCCGTGAACATATCCTCAAGGTTCATGCTGAAAAGATTAAAGCTGCCGCTGATATCGACTGGAAGCTCGTCGCCAAATCCACCCCAGGTTTTTCAGGCGCTGAGCTTGCCAATATGATCAACGAAGCCGCCCTGATGGTCGCCCGCCGTGGTGGCGAAGTCACCATGAGTGATCTTGACGCTGCCAAGGACAAGGTAATGATGGGCGCAGAACGGCGCTCGATGATTATTACCGAAGACGAGAAAAAGGTTACCGCCTACCATGAGGTCGGTCATGCCCTGGTGGCCTGGATGCTGCCTGGCGCTGACCCGGTTCACAAGGTTACTATCGTGCCGCGCGGCAAGGCCCTTGGCCTGACCATGCAGTTGCCGGAAACCGAAAAGCATTCCCACTCCTACACCTACCTCTTCAACAACCTTTGCATTTTGCTTGGTGGCCGCATTGTCGAAGAACTTGTCTTTGATGAGATCACCACCGGATCCGGTAATGATATTGAACGAGTGAGTGATCTGGCCCGCAAAATGGTGTGTGAGTGGGGTATGAGTAAGAATATCGGCCCCATCGTCTTTAAAGCCGCTGATCAACCAGGCACTGCAAACCCTCTGGTCAGCGAAGCCTCTATCGAGAAAATCAATTCCGAGATCAGGGACCTTATTGAGACAGCCCATGACACGGCCCGCAAGATCCTTATGGACCATGAGGATCTTATGGAAGCCATCACCCTGGAACTCCTCGAAAAAGAAACGATCTCCACCGAGGATATTCAGGCGATTATTGATCAGGGCAAAGCCTGAGCAGAACTAAAAACAGCGGTGGCCACCTTGGAACCTGGTGCCACCGCTGTTAACTGCAAAACAAACGCCGACTACAGCCCTTGTCAGCCTTGCGCTAACACGAAGGAAATCTGCACGGCAGTATACTCACCCTGTTTACTTTCAATCTGCAACCAGCCGCCCAGGGCCTCAGCGATATCACGACTGATGGACAGCCCCATGCCGGCACTGGCCACTTCCGGCCACCTACTAAATCCTGCCTCCATAACCTGCCCCAGGTCCTTTTCGGCAATGCCGACCCCATAGTCCTTTATGTCGATCTCAAAGGCATTTTGGCCATCGATCAAACTCCCCTGGCCTCGTACCTGAAGACGCTTCTGACCATCATGGCCGGGGTACTTTATATTCAAGGCCTGCCTACTATTAATAAGAACACCCAGCAAAAGCTGTTGCATCTGGCCGGCCGGACAATGCCATGCCGGCAATCTGTCGATATCAAGCTCGACATGGATACCATCATGCTTATAGAGGGGCGCCATCAGGGCAAGAGCATTTTCGACGACCTTCCTTATATTGACCATTTCCCGGGCAGCGCCATCACCCTGGCCAAAGGCCAGGAGGTTGGCGGCCAGCCCGGTAATCTTATCCCCTTGACTGATGATCTTATGGAGAATGTCGCTGCTACGCTCATCCTCTTCGACATCAGCAAGAAGTTGGGCAAAATTGATAATCCCATTGCCGACACTACTCACCTCGTGAGCAACACCGCAGGCCAGCTCACCGATAGCTGTCAATTGTGAAACCCGTACCAGTTCCTTCTTTCTGTTTTTCTCGTTTTGCAAGTCATTCTGAAGGGCCTGGATATTGCACTTATCAGCGGTGATGTCGTAGCCAAAACAACGAACCAAACAACCATCCTCAGCACACTGACTCATCATAAAAATCGCCCGTACCACTCGGCTTTTTTCAGGCTCGACACCCTGCAGGACAAACTCTAAAGACCCCAATCCGACAAATTTTCTGATATCAGTTGTATCGCCATACCCCTCTGGAGGTTGAAAAAAGCTATCCCACCTCTTGCCAGACAGCCCCCCCTCAGGATAACCACAGGC
>JBFFIS010000345.1:0-3007 GCA_041556375.1 Desulfurivibrionaceae bacterium
GAAGCTTCTTCTTCTGTTTTCTCTAGTTGTTGTTTCTTGATATCCTGCTCAGGGATAAAGCCGAGCCCCCCGCATATCGGGCAGTCTTCAAAGGTCAGCAGAGACCTGCCTACATCCTGGAAAAAACTCATTTGACCTGAACCTCCGCAGGCCTCGCATGGTGTTTTTGTCATCTGGTCATAATTTCGTGTAAGTGAGATAGGTAAACTCTAGTGTCGTTTGGCCTCCATGACACCGCTTAATTGCCGGATGCGCTGGAGGACAGTGGACAGGTGGTCAAGGCTGACAACCTCAACAATAAGGCTGAGATGGGCAACCCTGTCCTTTGATGAGTGGGCATCAATAGTAACAATATTGGCATCGGCATCACTGAGGACATTACAGAGATCGGCAAGAAGACCTTTGTTGTCTTGAGCAATAACGTGGAGCTGGGCCCGGTGACTGCCCTTGGTGTCATTCCAACGCACCTTGAGCCAGCGTTGCGGATCTGTGTTCAGGAGGTTAGCGCAGGTAGACTTGTGGACGGAAATACCACGTCCGGCAGTGATGAAGCCCATGATGTCTTCACCGGGCATGGGCATGCAGCATTGACTGATGCGGATCATCATGTCATTGATGCCGTCAATGTTGATGGCGTCGTCAGATTCCTTGCCCGTCGGTAGGGAGGTCGGGATTTCTTTACCCTTGTCCTCCTGCTCCTCTGGCTCAGTGCGCTCTGGGAAAACAATAGTAACGAGCTGCTTAGAGGTGACTTTTCCTGAGCCCACTCTCACCAAAAGGTCTTGTAGAGAGTTGCAGTGGAGTTTGTGGAGAATAGCCTTGATTTGGCCGCTTTTGATAAGCTTCTTCAGGGACAGAGAATGTCTTTTCAGTACTCTTTCACAGATTTCTTCGCCGATGCGCAGGGATTTTTCCTGCTCTTCCTGGCGCAGCCAGTGGCGAATACGGCTTTTGGCCCGTCCAGTTTTTACCAAATTGAGCCAGCCCTGATGGGGGTGCTGGTTTTGACTGGTAATGATCTCGATGGCGTTGCCGTTTTTGAGTTCTGTTTTTAGTGACACCATGGTGCCGTTGATCTTGGCGCCCGTGCAACGGTTGCCGACCTCGGTGTGAATAGCATAGGCGAAATCAAGCGGGGTGGAGCCGGCTGGTAACTCTTTTACTTCACCGTTTGGCGTCAGGACATAGATCTTTTTGGCATGGGCAAGTTCGTTTTTGACAGTGTCGAGAAACTCTTTGGGATCTTTGAGTTCCTGGAGCCAGTGAACGAGCTGTTTGAGCCACTGGAAGGTGGAGGCGTCCTGCTCTGATATTTTGGCGCCTTCTTTATAGGCCCAGTGGGCGGCAATACCCTCTTTGGCAATCTTGTCCATCTCCTCGGTGCGGATCTGGATTTCCATGAATTCCCCGGAAGGTCCGATCACCGAAGTGTGCAGGGACTGATACATGTTGGCTTTGGGCTGGGAAATATAATCCTTGATCCGGTGGTCGATAGGGGTCCAGAGTGAGTGGACCATGCCTAGGGCTTGGTAGCATTCACGTACCGAATTTAAGATGATGCGAAAGGCGACCTTATCATAGACCTTGTCCAAGGTGATTTTCTGGACAAGGAGTTTCCGGTAAATGGAGAGCAGGTGTTTGGGCCGGCCCAGAATCTTAAAGTCGCTGATGCCGTGCTCTGCCAATTTTTCCGACAGAAGGTTCTTGATGTCTGCCACATATTTTTCTCTGTCTCCCAGGGATGAATCGATCCTGCTTTCAAGCTCATTATACTCATCTGGGTGAAGCACGGAGAAGGCCCGGTCCTCAAGCTCCCGTTTCATCCAGTCAATGCCTAAGCGGCTGGCCAGAGGAGCGTAAAGATCGAGGGTCTCCTGGGCAAACTCTTCCTGCTGCTCAGGCGGGAAGTCAAGGATCTGCATGTCGTTAAGGCGGTCGGCGAGCTTGACGAGTAAAACACGAATATCCGTTGCCATGGCCAGAAGCATCTTGCGGATATTCTCGGCCTGATAGTCTATCTTTGAGTTGTACTGGACCTCGGATATAATGGTGGCGCCGCTGACAATATGGGCCACGTCCTTGCCGAATTTTTTGCTGATCAGCTCCTCTGTGACGCCGGTATCAGGTTCCTTGAGAATGCCGTGAAAGAGACCGGAAACAATGGTGTCAACGTCAAGACGCATTGCCGCCAAGATCTGGGCCACAGAGAGGACATGGGTGATGTAAGGGTCGCCGTTGGGGCGGACATGCCCCTCATGGGCCTTGGCCGCAAAGGCGTACGCCTCTTCGATAACCGGGATCTGCTGGGCCGGCAGGTAGCCTTTGGCCCGGTTAAGGAGGTCCTCAATGGTAATATGATGTTCTGTGCTCGCCATCTAGTATCTGTTAGTCTCGCTGGTCCGCAAATTAGCCCACGGCCTTGGTGATGAGATCGGCAACGGTGCTAACCGTATCAGCCAGCGGGATGCTGAGGGTGTCGCCGCTCGTCCTGTTCCGCACCTCGATAACGCCTTCTTTGCTGAAACTCTTGCCCACCGTGATCCTGAAGGGGATGCCAATAAGATCAGCATCTTTAAATTTGATGCCGGGCCGTTCGTCGCGGTCATCAAGGATAACCTCGATATTTTTCTTCTGAAGATTGTCGTAAATGTCTTGGGCCGCTTTGCTGATCTCTTCATCCTTAGGGGATAGGTTGAGGACTAGGGCCTGGACCGGGGCAATGGCGGCCGGCAGTTTGATGCCATCCTTGTCATGATGCTGTTCAATGGCAGCAGCCACCACGCGGCTAACGCCTATACCATAGCAGCCCATGATAAAGGGGATTTCAGCTCCCTGGTCGTCAAGAAAGGTCGCCTTCAGGGACTCGGAGTATTTTGTGCCGAGCTTGAAGATGTGACCAACCTCAATACCCTTGGTCAGCTCGAGCTCGCCGCCGCATAAAACGCAGCGGTCCTCGCTTGTGACCTTGCGGATATCACCGAGCAAGGTCGGGGTGAAGTCACGGTCC
>JBFFIS010000346.1:0-2996 GCA_041556375.1 Desulfurivibrionaceae bacterium
AGGAGTTCGGCCATTTCTTTGGTCTGTTTGCCTATTTTTACAAGATTGGCCACCTGATTTTGCATGGGCGTGAGTTGCATGGACAGGTCCGCCAGAGAGGTACCGAACGAAGACGTCAGTTCCTGAAGATTTACGTCCATGATGTGGAGCACCTCTTGCTGCTCCCTGGACAGACGGCTGCCCTTTAATTTTTCCATATAGGGTTCAACGACCTGCGCCAGGGTCAGGACAATATGTTTCTCTAACTCAGACCTATCTCGGGTTCGTTTCTTTAACAGGATATTTAAGGCGGTGTTGGTATCTTCAAGATCCCTGGTTCGCGCCTGCACCTTGGCCTCCAGATCCTGCCGGGCTTGCTGGAGCTCGGCCTCAAAACACTTGCGATCCGTAATATCTTCATGGGTGCCCACCAAGCGAGCGGGTTGGCCGCTGGCGTCATACTCCAGAATCTTACCGCGTGACAGAAACCACTGCCACTGGCCCTGGCTGTTGAGCATGCGGAATTCGACCTTATACCGCCTGGTCTTGCCGCTGAGATGATCCTCAAGGGCCTGAGCCGCCTTGGCGCGATCGTCCTCATGTAAGAGATTGTCCCAGCTCAAGCCCTGCTCCTCAGCATACTCTCGGGTATACCCCAATTTTTTATACCAGTTTTCTCCATAGAAAACGGTGCCCGTCAACAAATCTCTATCCCACATCCCATCGGAAGAGGCATCAAGGGCCACACGCATAAGCTTCTGGGAATCGAGGAGTTTTTCCTCCAACACCTTACGGGCAGTAATGTCGAGGACACTTGCCCTCCGGCCGAGGAACTTACCGAAACGGTCATACACGGCCTGGCAGGTGTGGGAGACCCACTTGCGCTCCCCGTCTTTAGTCCTGAGCTGATGATCAAAGGTCTTGACCTCGGGACTGCTGAGGTCAGCGGTCAGATGGTTACTAAAGAAATCCCGATCATCCGGCGCGACAGTGGCAACCAGCAGCTGGGGATTCTCCATAAAATCATCAACATTATAACCGGTAAAGGCCTCACAGGATGTGGAGGTATAGTTCAACCGTCCATCGGGACGAATCCAGTACTCCCAGTTACAGGTGTAATTGGCAATGGTGCGAAATTTCAGTTCGCTGTCCCGCAACTCCTTTTCCGCCACAATGAGACGGCTAAGGTCATGCAGCACGACAAGGAAGCGCGGCGCACAACGGTCATCAGCCTCACACCGGATGGTTTGCAGTTGCACATGGACAAACTGCCCCGTACGGGAAAGAAGACAAAGCCGGCAGAGCTGCTTTTCCTTTACTGCAATGAGATTGCGCCAGTGATGATAAAAGATATCTTGATCCTCGGGGAGAATAAAGGCGGACAGGGATTGCCCCATAAGGCCCTGTCTCGCCCCCCCAAGCATTTCCCCCGCAGCGAGGTTCGCCTCCGTAATGACCCCCTTTTCATCTAAGGTCAGATAACCGGAGGGGGCAAAGTCATAGAGCTCGTAATATTTTCGGCGCGAGGTCTCAAGCTCCAGTTGAGCCTGGCGCAGCTCTTCATTTTGTATCTCAAGCTCAACCTGATAGATATTAAATTCTTCAATCAGCTGGGCCAGCTCGTCCGGGCTCAGGCTCTGCCCCGCTACGGCCCTTTGTTTCACCAGGGCCTGGGCCCGTCTGTACAAATCTGAGTGTTGTAATGCCGATGTTTTTTTACCGCCCATCTTCCCCCTCCGTGCTAAACAATAATCTCTACTATTCACATAGTTACAACTCTTCCCAGCCCCCGCGCCCGACACAGCCAGATAGTTATATAAGCTAACCATTACTTACCCAATACTGTCCAATTGTTTTTTTGATTTTAAACCAATATTGTTAGTTTCAAGAGTTAAAAATGGACTTTTTTCCAAAGACAAGTCAACCCGGGCTGAGTAGCGGCAGGGGTTGAAGACAGGTGATTTCGTATGGAGACAACCACAACTCAATGCCCTAAAGGTACCATCACAGCAATATGTCCCAAAGGCACCCTTGATCATTCGAACCTGGGATTTGCCTCTCTTTTGAGCAATAGCGGGTTCGTTGAAGTTGGCCAGATTGCTGCGATCACAACAAACGGCACCTCTCTCATTATACCGGTGCATCAGAGCAGGAGTCATTCCCATGAAACGGCACAACTTGATATCTTACTGGTCGACAGGGACATCTTCATTGAAGGCATAAACGCCATTATTATTTCAAAAGAACTCATCCACAGCGAGCAAAAAGAATTCAGCTATCACCCGGCAAGCTACCGCTACACCATCAAATTCACCGACCTGACCCCGCATCAACGCAGACTATTACACACCATTACAAGCCATTAAGCCCCAGGAGAACATGGATGAAAATGACCGAAATCAAAATAAAGGCAAAGACCTTAGACATTAAGGCTGGCAGGATGAAGAAAACAGAACTTATCCGGGCGATCCAGGCCAAAGAGGGCAATGCCCCCTGTTTCCAGACGAACATAACCTCCTGTGCCCAAACGGACTGTTGCTGGCGTGTTGATTGCCTGAAGTGAACGCCCGGGTGCGACAAGAAGAGCACCCGGCAATACTTTGGTATCGTTTAAGGAAAAATATGCTCATGCTTGTTCGCCAATCTGGCTTTTGCAGCACCAATGGCAACAAGACGGTGAGCCCTTCATGGGATGGATGCGGAACATTCCACGACGGACCATATCCCTCTTTTCGCACCATATGAGGTAATCATTATGTCACTTGTAAGATGGAATCCACTAAGAGAGATTGAGGATATTTTCGACACCAGCAGACAGTTTGGTCCGCATCGCTTCCGCATGCGTGATCTCGAGTCAACCGCTGAATGGACGCCCAAGGTTGACATCGCCGAGACGGATAAAGAGTTTATCATTAAGGCCGAGATTCCGGATGTCAAAAAAGACGATGTCAAGGTGACGGTTGAAAATGGGGCTCTAACCATTCACGGGGAACGAAAGCAGGAAAAAGAAGAGAAGG
>JBFFIS010000347.1:0-2985 GCA_041556375.1 Desulfurivibrionaceae bacterium
AGGGCGAAATTCATAGGTGTCGCCGCCATAGTTGAGGGTGACGGTATTGGCTTCGGCGTCAAATTCCAGGTCGAGGCCGTGAGGCACGGTGACCAGGGCGGTCATGTCGCTGAAGTCTGGGGTCATGTCCAGATACTCTTGGTTGAAAAAGTCTCTTTTTTCCAGGTAGTAGAGGGTGTTGTCCTCTTGGTTATAGCGGTAAAAGGCCATGACAACCTGGCCAGGCCTGGCCTGGAAAGGGGTGGCGGTGGCCAGGCGCAATTGGTTGTTTTCGCCGGAAATAACGACCTTCTTGGTGCGGGGATTAAACCAGCCACTGGGCACCTGGCGTTGCAGGAGGGATATCAGGGCATAGTGCTCTTCAATTTCCTGGGTTTTGCTTTCGCCTTTATCGGCAAAGAAAATGGAGCGGTTGAGCATGGAGTAAATCATGGTGGAGGCGATGGTGAGCAGCAGTAGAGCCACCATCACCTCAAGGAGGCTCAGCCCATCCCTGCCATTGATGATTTTATACCCGCATATTTTCTTCATATTTTTCGTGGCTGGCCGGTAAGGGGATCGATTCGCAGTCGGCGCCGCCGTTCCTCGGTGCTGATTTCAATGATGGCAGGAGTGGCCCATCCTTCCGGAGAAAAGAGGATCCGGGCCGGCTCCATGGTCAGGGTGACTCCCTGTTTGATGGCCATTCTTACCGCCTCCTCGTGGGCAAGCTGCACCAGCAGGGCGTCGTCGTCAAAAATAATTGTTACCGGTTTGCCCTTGCTAACCGCCATGAGCTTCCAGCCCCTGATTTGCGCCATGACGCCGTTGACCTCCTTGCGGAAGGAGACCTTGTGGAGCATGGTGGTCACGGGTGGTGCGGCAACGACCATGGCCAGGGCAACAATGGCCATGGCCGCTAAGACCTCAAAAAGTGAAAAACCGGTGGCCGTTTTCCGCATCTGTCAGCCTGTTATGTCGCTCATGCCGAGGATTACCGACAGCATGGATAAAACAATATAGCCGGCGCCAAAGGACATGATCAGTAGAAAAACGGGTTCAACCAGGGCAATAAAACGTTTAAGCCGCTCTCTGAGCTGTTTTTCAAAATGGCTGGCAATCTGGCCACAGGTTTCCCCCACCCGGCCCGACTCCTCACCAATTGCCAGCAGGTCGACGGCCAGATCGGGGATGAGATCGCCGTGGAGTTTCGGCGCCACCTGCTGTCCCTCTTTGAGGGCCATAGTGGCCCCGGCCAGCAGGTCTTTGTAGTGGCGATTGGTGGCGACGCCGGCGCTGATTCTGAGGGCCGTGACCAGGTGGACGCCGTTTTTAACCAGGACCTCCAGGGTCTTGAATATACGGGTGGTCTCAATGTCACGGATAAAGCCCTTGACCACCGGGATGCTGATGGCCATGTCCTCGATGTTCTGGCGGCCCCGGTCGCTCTTGGCATAGAAATAGATGAGGGTGGGAAGGCCAACCAGGGTGATAAAGGTCAAAAAGAGGTGGCCACTCATGAAATCGGCAACCGCCATGAGCATGGCAACATTGATGGGCAGCTCTTTGCCCATGCCCTCGAAGAGTACTTTAAAGCGCGGCAGGATAACGGTGAACAGAACAATAAGGATGGAAAAACCGGCAACCAGCAGGATAAGGGGGTAGATGGAGCTTGAAATGATAAACTGGCGAAGCTCCCGAGCCTGGGCCTGATACTCGGCAATATTGTCAAGCATCTCTGGCAGGACGCCGCCCTCTTCACCGGCCTTGACAATGTTGGCATACATGGAGCTGAAGGCCGGCTCCTGCTCAAGAGCGGCAGATAGCGCCAGACCCTCCTTGAGCTTCTTTTCCAGACGTGCGCTGAAATCACGAAGTTCCTTTTTGTCTGTCTGCTTGGCAATGAGGCGCAGGGCGCCATCCAGGGACATACCACCCTTGACCAGCAAGGCAAGCTGGGAGGTGAAAAATTCCATGTCGCTGCTGGTAAGGCGGCCGGTGCGCATCTTGGCAGCGGCAAAAAAGGAACGGCCTTTTTTCTGCTCATAGGGCGCAATGGTAAAGGGGCGCAAGCCCTGGCGGAGCAGTTTTTGGCTGGCGCTCTGGAGGTCATCGCCCTCAATGATGCCTTTGACCACACCCTCCGGCCCTTGGGCCTGATACTTAAACAATGCCACTTTCCCTCTCCCTGGACACCCTCATAACCTCCGGCAGGGTGGTAAGGCCCTGGCGGACCTTGTCGAGTCCATCAATATACATCTCTTGAAAGCCATGGCTATGGGCCACCTCTTGCAGATGTTTGAGGTCTTCGCCGCGGGTCACACAGCGGCAGAGATCACTGTTCATGGTGAGAAGTTCGTAGATGCCAATCCGGCCGACAAAGCCGGTGCCGGCGCAGTGTTTACAGCCGGTGCCGGCATAGGTCTGGAAATCACCGCCCGGCACAGTGCCGAGTTGGTCTGCGGCCATACCTTGGGCGGTTCGGCACTCAGGGCAGATCTTACGGACCAGGCGCTGGGCCAGGACGCCGCGCAGGGCCGACGAGATGAGGAAGCGTTCGACGCCGAGATCCACCATGCGCATCACCGCCGACAGGGCGTCGTTGGTGTGGAGGGTGGAGAAGACCAGGTGGCCGGTGAGGGAGGACTGCACGGCAATCTCTGCGGTTTCCAGGTCGCGAATCTCACCCACCATGATGATATCAGGGTCTTGACGGACGATGGCCCGCAGGCCCTGGGCAAAGGAGAGGCCGATTTCCGGTTTGATCTGGATCTGGTTGATGCCGTGGAGCTGGTATTCCACCGGATCTTCAATGGTGATGATCTTGTTGGAGCCGGTGTTGATCTTATCAAGGGCGCAGTAGAGGGAGGTGGTCTTACCAGAACCGGTGGGACCGGTGACGAGGATCATGCCGTTGGGCAGATTGATCAGCTTTTCAAACTCCTGTTCTAGCTGGAACGGCATGCCCAGGGCCTTGAGGTCGAGGATGATACTGGTTTTTTCCAG
>JBFFIS010000348.1:0-2970 GCA_041556375.1 Desulfurivibrionaceae bacterium
GCGACCTTCATGGTTGCCGGCAGATGTTCGGGATAGATCAGGCCGCCTTTGCAGAGAATAAAGGCGTATTCGATGATATTCTGCAGTTCGCGGATGTTGCCGGGAAAGTCATACTGCATGAGGACGCGCAGGGTCTCGTCGGCGAGACCGCCGATGTCCATGTTGCGTTCAGCATTGAATTTCTCGATAAAATGATCCAGGAGCAGGGGGATATCATGGATTCGATCGCGCAGGGTGGGGATTTCAATTTTGACCACGTTGAGGCGATAAAAGAGATCCTCCCGAAATTGGCCTCTGTGCATAAGCTCTTCGAGGTTGCAGTTGGTGGCGGCCAGGATGCGGATATCTGCCTGCTTTGAGTCATTGGAGCCCAGGGGCTCGTAAAGCTTGGTCTCCAGGACCCGCAAAAGCTTGACCTGCATGGCCAGCGATATTTCGCCAATTTCATCGAGAAAGAGGGTGCCGCCCTCGGCCGCGGCTATACGCCCAAGGCGATCAGCCTTGGCATCGGTATAGGCCCCGGCTTTGCAACCAAACAGTTCCGACTCCAGCAGGGTGTCGGGCAGGGCGCCGCAATTGACGGTGATCAAAGGGCCTTCGGCCCGGTCGCTCAGCTTGTGCAGGGTCTTGGCCAGTACCTCCTTGCCCGTTCCCGATTCGCCGAGAATAAGGACGTTGCTGTCACTTTCGGCGATCTGGGGCAGGATCTCAAAGATGCGGCTCATGGCCGGGCTATTGCTGATAATGTCGCCCATCTGCTTTTGTTTGCAGCAGCCATACTGCTGGACCTTGCTGGGCCGCAGATCGCGGAAGGTCTCGACGCCGCCGATGAGATTGCCCTGGTTGTCGTAAAGGGGGGCGGCCGAGATGCTTACCGGCACCTGTTCATCGTCGGCGTTGCGGATCTGGATGCAGCGGTTGCCGTCCGGCTGGCCGCTGCTGATACTGGCGGCAATGGCGCATGACTTACCGCATATGCTGCTGTGGAAGATGTCGCTGCAGTAGCTGCCAATGGCTATCTGGCGGGAAACGCCGGTTATGGTCTCGGCCGCCTTGTTGAAGGAGGTGATGCGCCAGTTGGTGTCAACGGTGAAGACGCCATCGGCAACATTGTCGAGAATAACGGCGCGGCCAAGCAGGGATTTGACCTCCCGGAAGACCTGGACGCCGCCCTGAATTTCACCATCCTCATTAACGAGTGGGGTGGCACTGATGGTGGCGCCGATGCGGTTGCCCTTGGCATGGGTGATGAACACCGAGCGGTTTTCCACAGGCTCCATGTTTCTCATGCTTTCCGCCAACACGCAGCCTTCGCCGCAGGCGTTGGATTGAAAGACCTCGTGGCAGTGGAGACCGATGGCTTCCTCCCGCGTCCAGCCCGTCAATTCTTCGGCCGCCTTATTGAAGGTGGTAATCTTCCAGTCGGCATCGACGCTGAAAACGCCATCAACCATGGCGTCGAGAACAAATTGCGAGGGTATATCCGTTTGGGGAAGTGATGATAATTTGTCGGTAAGGGCCTGCATGGGCACAGGCCAGTCGATCTGGCGTTTAAAGGAGATGCCGTAGGTCTTTTTCGTGGAGCACTGGCCGTTTTTGGCCCAGCACACATCACCATGAACATAATGGGTGCCTTCAGCATAATCCTTGAGGTGCAGCCCCATCTCATCCTCCGGCCAGAGCTCGACGTGCATATCCGGATGCAAAGGGGCATCGGTTATGATCTGAATACCGTTGGCGTGGATATCGCAGCTTTCAGCGGCGTAGGAGAGATTCTGGGAGCTCTCGCGCAACCGAAATTTGAGATTAAGGGGCATCCGTGACGTATTGCGGCGTTCTGATAGGTTCTTCAGAGCTATTCTCCTTCTATTCGGGTGGCAGGCCCAGCTTTTTTTCGTAAAAGGCGCATTGTCACCCTGTGTATACGCTCATGGGGGAGAGAAGGATACACAGGATGGCAATGCAAAAAAAAAATGGGTGAAAAGAGTGTGGTGCCACCTCGTTAACGGTTAAGGCGTCTACTTCCTAAAAGTCGGTGTTCAAAACCTTGTAGATCTATGAATGTCTTCCAGTATGTCTCAAATTTTTTCTCTGACCTGTAGGTGCCGACATAAAGAGGTGATTCTCCTAACTCTTTAATGGCGGCAGCGAGCTGGCACCAGGTGCTGTGGCCGATCTTGCCTGGGTCCGTGTAAAGGGGGTGGCCGTGCCATTCCTCATTGACCCCGCGGCAGATTGGGCATTGGCCGCTGCCTATGGACCACTCCTTTTGGCGCAACTCTTCTATGAGTGGCTGTTTGTTGGCAACTCCTGAGTGCTCAGGAAAACGTCCGTCCCGAATCATCGTTTACCTCTCTTCTCCGGCAGCTCGAAATGTGAGTGTCGAAGCCTTCATCATTAAAACGTCTCTCAGGTTGGTGTCATTGTGCCGCCGGCCGTGGCGGACAAAGCGTCATGTTTTTCCTCTCTTTGGTGTTCTTTATTCTCCTCAACAAACAGAGTGAGCAAAAGCTGTACCGTTTGTTGTGGGCTCAGGCTGTTCCCACTGTTAACAACGTATTTTCAGTAAGAAAGAATAGGGTATGGCGTTTTGCCGCATGGCTATGGGAGAGGAATTCGCCTGTTTTGCAGAGGCTGTTGCTCATTTCCTGGGGGGGGAGAAATCAAGAGCTGATCATGTGGCATTATGCCCCAGGGTGTCGTCAGGAAAGAAAGGGTATTATGAGGGATTTTGAAAAAGAAGGAATCGAATTTGCTTTTCCAACTCAAACTGTTTATCTTGCAAACGACGAAAAACGCCAGCTTAAACTTAAATTATTATCAGGCGAAGAAATAAAAGAAATATAAACTGAATTTGGACCTCTTCTGTCACCGGGCTATAAAGCATTCCTTCCTATTGCCTAATGATTGCATAATTTAGTAAACTTGAAATTAATTTATTTCAAAGTGTTAAATAAATACTTCCCTAAA
>JBFFIS010000349.1:0-2967 GCA_041556375.1 Desulfurivibrionaceae bacterium
CCCTCTACCAACCCTTCCGACAGCGCGGTGTCTTGCCGTAACCACTTCCCCACAAAAACAAAAAAAGCCGCTGCCGGGTTAGTCCCGGCGGCGGCTTTTTTGTGAAGGCTCTTTTGTAAATAGCGCTTAGATGATGGGCTTCATGGCGCTCATGTAGGAGCGCAGCTCCTCGCCGATCATCTCAACACCGGTGTAGCGAATGGCTTCGTTGACCTGGACCAGCTCAACATTGCTGACGCCATTGTCTTTGAGCTCAAGGCCCTTGCCGATAACATCGACATCGACATCTTTCATGAAGTCGGCCAGCATGGGGCCGGCGGCATGGGCAAAGAGATAACAGCCATACTCGGCGGTATCAGAGATAACAACGTTCATCTCGTAGAGCTTCTTGCGGGCGATGGTATTGGCGATGAGCGGAACCTCGTGCAGAGACTCGTAGTAGGCCGACTCCTCTTTGATACCAGCGGAAACCATGGTATCAAAGGCAAGCTCGACACCGGCCTTGACCATGGCCACCATCAGGATGCCATTATCAAAATACTCCTGCTCTGGAAGCTCGGCATCCATGGAAACCGACTTCTCAAAGGCGGTTTCGGCGGTGGCGGCGCGCCACTTCAGGAGGTTGGCATCATCGTTGGCCCAGTCTTCCATCATGGTCTGGGAGAAGTGACCGCTCATGATGTCATCCATATGCTTCTCAAAGAGGGGCTGGAGGATTTCCTTGAGCTCCTCGGCAAGTTTGAAGGCGGTAATCTTGGCCGGGTTGGAGAGGCGATCCATCATATTGGTGATGCCGCCATGCTTGAGGGCCTCGGTGATGGTCTCCCAGCCGTACTGAATAAGGCGGGAGGCGTACTTGCTGTCGATACCCTTTTCGACCATCTTATCAAAGCAGAGCAGGGAACCGGCCTGCAGGACGCCGCAGAGGATGGTCTGCTCGCCCATGAGGTCTGATTTTACCTCGGCCACAAAGGAGGACTGCAGAACGCCGGCCCGGTCACCGCCGGTGCCGCAGGCATAGGCCTTGGCCAGGTCCCAGCCCTCGCCCTTGGGATCGTTGAGGCGATGAACGGCGATCAGGGTGGGCACACCAAAGCCGCGCTTATACTCCTCGCGCACCTCGGTTCCAGGGGACTTGGGGGCAACCATGATAACGGTGAGATCCTCGCGGATCTGCATCCCCTCTTCAACGATGTTGAAGCCATGGGAGTAGGACAGAGCGGCGCCTTTCTTCATCAGGGGCATTACGGCTGAAACGGCATTGGTATGCTGCTTGTCCGGGGTCAGGTTGATCACCAGGTCGGCCTGGGGAATAAGCTCCTCATAGGTACCAACAGTGAAACCGTTATCAGTGGCGTTCTTCCAGGACTGGCGCTGCTCTTTGATGGCAGCGTCACGCAAGGTGTAGGAAACATCAAGGCCGCTGTCACGCAGGTTGAGGCCCTGATGAAGGCCCTGGGCACCGCAACCGACGATGACGATTTTTTTGCCCTTCAGGGCCTCGACACCATTAAACTCCGATGAATCCATAAAACGGCATTGGCCCAGCTCGGCAAGCTGCAGTCTGAGCGGCAGGCTGTTAAAATAATTCTGTCCCATGGTCTACTCCTTTATTTGATTTTATTGTCGGTAAAGTTGTTGAGATAAGGCCATAAAATAGCACCCCACGTCATTGCGTCAAGTGCTTTGTTTGGGATATTGTTTTGCGTTTGACGCAACACTGTTTTATGGTGGATACGAGTGACTGATACCTTTAGAGAAATCCTATCCTCAGGCCCCATGGACAACAGAGAATTAAAACTTTTTTTACACCTGGCCGACACCTTGCATTTTGGCCGCACCAGCAGGGCCTGCAATATCACGCCTTCGGCCCTGACCCGGACCATCCAGCGTTTGGAAAGCGAAGTGGACGAAAAGCTTTTCAGCCGCGACAACCGCAGTGTGGAGCTGACGCCAGCCGGCGAAGCCTTTAAACGCTATGCCGAGGATGTCCTCCAGCGCTGGGGTGAATTGCAGCGCAGCCTGTCAAGCGATGCCGTACTGCGCGGCGCCATCTCCCTGTACTGCTCGGTGACCGCGGTCTACAGCTTTCTACCGCGTATTCTGGGACGCTTCCGGACGCTCTATCCACAGATCCACATCAACCTGCAGACCGGCGATGCCGCCCGCGCCCTCACCAAATTGCAGGACGCCGAGGTTGACGTCACCATTGACGCCCTGCCGGCCCAGCAGCCTGCTGGCCTGCAGTTTCTGCCCCTGGTGGAGACGCCGCTGGTTTTCATCGCCCCGGTGCGCTTCCCGGAAACCATTGTCATGGCAGGAGACCAGATAGACTGGCAGAAGACGCCGATCATCATGGCCGAACAGGGCCTGAGCAGGGAACGTATCGACCGCTGGTTTGCCAATAAGAAGACCGTACCCAACATCTATGCCCAGGTTGCCGGTAATGAGGCGATCATTGCCATGGTCAGTCTCGGCTGCGGCGTCGGCGTGGTACCGGAACTGGTGCTCGAAAAAAGCCCCCTCAACAAACAGGTGGCCGTTTTGCCGGTGATCCCGGAGCTGACGCCCTACACCATCGGCCTGTGCACGGTGAAAAAAAATATCTATAACCCCCTGGTCAAGGCCTTTTGGGATATTGCTGCCCAGGAAGGGGCGCTGTCGTCACCGGTCTGAGTCTGAGGAGCAAACCCGACCTGGGGATAAAATAATCTTCGTGCGCTTCGTGACCGGCGTGGTAAAAAGACCTTCTCACCTTTTCTGGCAATAAACTTCTCCGTCTTGTTCTTCCATGGCCCATTGGCAAAGCATACTCAAAAAGGCCATCACCGCACCAGCCGACCTCCCCGCCCACCTGCAGCCGGACACGCCGCAGGCGGCCGCGGTCACGGCTCACTATCCCATGCGGATCAACCCCTATTACCTCAGCCTGATCAAGGCAAAGGGCGACCCGCTCTGGCTCCAGGC
>JBFFIS010000350.1:0-2960 GCA_041556375.1 Desulfurivibrionaceae bacterium
GCCATGCGATTGACGCTCCAGGGCCGGCTGCGCTGTCGCAGAGCAGCGATGTCCTTGTCCGAGCTGACCAGAAAACCTAACCGCAGACCCGGAATACCATATATTTTTGAAGATGAACAGAGAACAAAGAGATTATCAGGGAGATCGGCACTGACCAGGGAAGGCTCGTTGGTAAAGGGCAGATAGGACTCATCGATAACAAAGGTCGTCTGCGGGTGATCGTTTATAAAAGCCCTTAACACCGGGATAGAGACAAGATGACCTGTTGGATTATTGGGGTTACAGAGAAAGACAAGCTCACCGCCCTCAAGGGTGGCAGCGAGATCGGCCAGGTTGACGGCAAAATCGGGAAAATCCAGGCTAAAACTCTGCCACGGCAGACCGGCATAGTCACAGGCCAGCCGATAATCGGAATAGGTCGGGTTGACAATCACCGCCTTGCTGACGCCAGCCAGGGCTGGCAGATCATAGATAAAATCAGTGGTGCCATTACCGGCGATAACCTGCTGGGGACGACAGCCGGCATGATCAGCAAATAAACCACAAAGCGTCGCGCTGGTGGCCTCCGGCAAATAGGCAATCTGATCAATACCCTTTTCCAAAACCTCCCGGAGGCCTGGCACCATGCCCAGGGGGGAAAGATTACTGCTCATGTCGATGAGTTCATCAACATGAATGCCAAGGGACTGTGCTGTGGCGATGATATTGCCACCGTGTACAAAAGCCATCTCTCTACTCGTCCTTTACAGTGAGGGGAAGACCGGCAGCGACCAGAATGACCCGGCTGCTCACCGCGGCCACCTGCTGATTGAGCCAGCCGGCAAGATCACGGAAACGCCGACCTAAGGTGGAGTCGGGAACTATTCCCAGGCCAACCTCGTTTGCGACCATCACCACTGGCACCGGGCAGCTGCTGATGGACTCAGTGAGCATACCGACCTTGTGGTGGATCTGGTGATCAGCCAGGTCGGCGAGCAGGAGATTGGTCAACCACATGCTCAGACAATCAATCAAAACGACGTCACCATCAGGCCGGGATAAGACAGTGCAAACATCATGGGGTTCCTCAATAAGCTGCCAGGAGTCCCCTCGCCTTTTTTGATGGAGTTCAATACGTTCATGCAGCTCAGGGTCCGAACTTTTCATCATAGTCGCCACATAGCAGGGGCGGCTAAAATGGCGAACCACAAATTCTTCGGCCAAACGGCTCTTACCGCTCCGGCAGCCACCGAGAAAAAGAACTGTCTGTGGAGGTTTTTCCTGCATGCATTTTCTCTTTACTTGAGTGGGCATCACAAAGGGGCTCAATGAAAGACAAGATAGGCTTGCTATGCCCTTGGAGGTGAAAACAAAAAACTACTGAAGAATAATCTCTGTACCCTCCGGTGGTACAAAGAGAAAATAGCTGTCATCAAATCGCTTGTTAAAAACCATATTGCTGAAGCTGATATCCGTGACACTTTCCAGGTGATCGACAAGACGGATACGCCTTAGGTCAAAACTTTTTTCATCAACCCAGAGAAAGAGATGATGCACCTGGGCGTGGGCTTTTTTAGGTGTCAGGCGCAAACAATACGTTCCCGGTGCAGCCATACCTGCAGGGGCAGCCTCGATCAAAAAATCAATAAGAAGATTGCCCTTGCCGGTAAAAAAGGCGTAGGTCAGGTCCTCAGAAAGATACGCGGCAGCCTTGGAGACGATGAACTGTTTTTCCCGATCCAGGTAAAAAGAAACTTCATCACCGTCACAGACCAAAACCTGGCGATGGGGTTTTTCATAATCCCAGCGCAAACGGCCAGGTTTTTGGATCACCATTACCCCACTACCCTTTTGTGCTCTGCCACTCAAGCCTCCCAAGGAGGTAACCTGGTCAAAATCGGCAGCAATAGAGACCATGTCATCATATTTTTCCTGAACCTCTCGGGCAACAGTTTCAGCATCAAAGCCATAGGCCGGCTCAAGCAGACAGAAAGACAAAAGCAGAACGACTAAAAGACGGATGGTGGGTAGTAATGACATCATGGCGCGATCTGTACCAGTTCTAAATTCATTTTGCGGCCAAATATGCGGCTGGCCGTATTCTGGGCGGCCTCGGTATCATCAGAGACATAGTAATGCCGTTCCCCCCCGGTGGCCAAACTGGCAGCTAAAGATGGGGTAGCGGCCAGCAAGTTTCTGACTTCATGGGCCACGGCAAGGGAGGAATCAATAACCTGAACACGGCGGCCCATTCGCGGCTTAATCATATGATTCAACAAAGGATAATGGGTACAGCCGAGAACCAGGGTATCCACCCCATGGGTCTTTAAGGGATGGAGATAGCGCCGCAGTATCATCTTTGTCTCCCGCTTAGCAAGCCAGCCCTCTTCCACCAAGGGAACCAGCAAAGGGCAGGGTTGAGAAAAAACCTTGGCCCGGGCATTTAAAGCACATATCTCTTGTTCGTAAATTTTAGAGTTTATGGTTGCCCTGGTGCCGATGACGCCGATCCTGCCGGAGACGGAAGATTTGACAGCAAGGGCGACTGCCGGGGAAACAACCTCAATGATGGGCACGTCATACTCTTGCTGGAGAAGATGGCCGGCGACACTGGCGGCGCTATTACAGGCGACGATAATAAGCTTGGCCCCCTTGGCAATCAAAAAATCACAGTTCTGGCGGGCATATCGAGTGATGGTAGCTGGACTCTTGGAACCGTAAGGTGTCCGGGCAACATCACCCAGATAGATAATTGATTGCTCCGGCAGTACCTCTTCAACAGCTCGGGCTACGGTCATGCCGCCGACACCAGAATCAAAAATTCCTATCATAACAAACTCATAAAAAGGTGAAATCAAATTGCAGCCCGAAAACAGGGGCCCAACAAATCAGCTCTTTTTTAACACAGATAAAAAGTCCCTGCGCCAAAAATAAAACAGGGAAATTAGGCCGTAGACCCAATTCCCCTGTTGTTAAACACC
>JBFFIS010000351.1:0-2945 GCA_041556375.1 Desulfurivibrionaceae bacterium
GGTGTCAGAGTAGTCGAAGGTGTGGGAGTCAAAGGAAAACTCTTTCACCTTACCAATATCATGGAGGATGGCCCCGGCCAGCAGCAGGGAGCGGTCAAGCTCTGAATAGAGTTTGGCAACCTGATCGGCAAGTCGTGCCACCCCCAAGGTATGCTCAAGTAATCCGCCAAGATAGGCGTGGTGCATGGCCTTTGCGGCGGGTGCCTTTTTGAAGAGGGCGAAAAAGTCATCATTGTTGAAGAAGCGGAGCAGGAGTTTGCGGATAAAGGGATCCTTAACCGATTTAACCAGCAGGATGAATTCTGCCGCCATCTGCTCCACATCATTTTCGGTTGAGGGAACAAAGAGGCTCATGTCAACAGCGCTTGGGTCGAGTCGTTCTATGGCCGAGATGTTGAGTTGTAAATTATCACGAAAGGACTGGCATTTTGCCTGAATGGCCACCACCGCTCCAGCCGGGCATTCCGGGAGCCAGCGTTCGGCCTGATCCCAGATCTTGCATGAAATATCACCACTTTGGTCCATGAGGGTGACATTGAGGTAGGTCTTTCCTGCCTTCGTCTCGGCCTGGGAGCATTGTTTGACCATGAACTGGTCGGCGACAAGGGCACCGTCTTGGATGTCGGAGATGAACAGGTTTTTCATGATTTCAGGTGGGTTAGGCTTTAGGTGGATTAGGCTGTAGTCCTTTCAAGAGTGGATGTTTATCATCCACCTGAAAGTCTACAGCCTAAAGAGGTCCCTTATTTAGAAGTCCAATGTTGCCTGCCAGGCCGCCTTCAGCTCAGCAATGGAAGAATTAACAACCACCTCACCTTCAAGGCCGGTCATGACGAGTTGCTCCTCCGTTGTCACCGTGCCGATCTTGGCCAGACCGGTTCCGGTCATGGCGGCTTCAAACTGCTCTTCATTCTCTGGAGAAATGGTCACGACAAAACGCGACTGAGACTCGGAGAAGAGAAGAATATCATTGCGATCCACACCCTCAACCGGGGCGCGACGCAGGTCAATCTTCATGCCAAGTCCACCGGCAAAGGCAGTTTCGGCAAGGGCCACACCGAGGCCACCGTCAGAACAGTCATGACAGGAGGAGACAAGCTGCTCTTCCATGGCAATATTCAAGGCGCGGTAACGGGGCAGGGAGTCTTCTATGCGAACCTTGGGGACCGAGTTGCCTGTGGCCCCATGGAGGATGGCGTATTCAGAAGCGCCAATTTCATTATAGGTGGTTCCCAGGACGTAGACCAGATCACCATTTTTCTTGGCATCCATGGTGACGGCCTTGCGGACGTCATCAATCTTGGCCATGACCGAAAAGAGCAGGGTTGGCGGGATGGAAATTTTGGTGTCGCCAACCATGTAGTCATTTTTCATGGAGTCCTTACCGGAAATACAGGGGACGCCATAGGCCTTGGCATGATGGGCCAGTGACTTGTTGGCCCGGACGAGCTGGGCCAGCTTATAATGGCCGTCCGGCGTCTTTTCAGACTGGATGGGGTCACACCAGCAGAAATTGTCGAGACCTGCCATGAGATCCATGGAACCGCCAACACAAACGGCGTTTCGCACAGCCTCGTCAACGGCACAGGCCGTCATGTGGTAGGTGTCGATGTCGGAGTAGCGTGGACAGACGCCGTGGGAAACCACCAGACCTTCAAAGGAGTCAAAGATGGGCTTGACCACTGCGGCATCGGATGGGCCATCGTTGGCCACGCCGGTGAGGGGCTTAACAACGGAGGCACCCTGCACCTCATGATCATATTGGCGCACCACGTATTCCTTGGAGCAGATGTTCAGGCTACCAAGGAGTTGTGATAACTCATGGTTGAGATCAGGGGTGGCATCAAAGGTAGGCTCATCAAAGACGGGCTGTTGCCACTTGGCCACCATTTCCATTGGTGGCAGGGCCTTGTAGACAAACTCCATGTCCAGGTAGGCCACGGTTTTGCCATCGTATAAACAGTGGAATTTACCCGAGTCGGTAAAGGTTCCGAGGACGGTGGCCTCGGTATCCATCTTGGCACAGAGGGCCATGAATTCCTCGAGTTTTTCCGGTTGAATGGCAAGGGTCATCCGTTCCTGGGCCTCAGAGAGGAAGATTTCCCAGGGCTGCAGGCCTTCATATTTGGTGGGACAACGATCAAGATGGAGTTCAAAGCCGTTGGTGAATTCACCCATCTCACCGACGGATGAGGACAGGCCACCGGCGCCGTTATCGGTGATGCAGCGATACAGTCCAAGATCACGGGCCTTAATCAGGCAGTCAAACATCTTCTTCTGGGTGATGGGGTCACCGATCTGCACAGCGGTGGCGGGTGAATCTTCGTTGAGTTCTTCGGACGAGAAGGTCGCGCCGTGGATACCGTCTTTACCGATACGACCACCGGTCATAACGATAATGTCACCGGGGAGCGCCGTCTTGTCTTCAGAAGGCTTGCCGCCGACGAGACTTGGCATAATACCCACAGTGCCGCAGAAGACCAGGGGCTTGCCGGCAAAACGGTCATCAAAATAGAGGGAGCCGTTGACGGTGGGGATTCCGGATTTATTACCACCATGCTCAACACCGGTCCGTACCCCTTCAAAGATACGTTTCGGGTGGAGGAGGCGGGCTGGGATTTCCTTGTCGTAGAATGGCGTGGCAAAGCAGAACATATTGGTGTTACACATGAGCTTTGCGCCCATACCGGTACCAAAGGGGTCACGGTTAACGCCGACAATACCGGTTAAAGCTCCGCCGTATGGATCGAGGGCGGAAGGTGAGTTATGGGTTTCAACCTTGAACACCACGTTCCAGTCGTTATTGAAATCGATGACGCCGGCGTTATCTTTAAAGACGGAAAGACACCAGTCGTCCTTACCCATGGACTTCCGAATTTCTGAGGTGGGGTTTCTGATATAGCTGTCAAAGATGGAGATGATTCGCTCTTTTTTACCGGTATCAA
>JBFFIS010000352.1:0-2939 GCA_041556375.1 Desulfurivibrionaceae bacterium
CCAGGACGACCGTATCCGCATCGGTTATTATCCCATGGCTGCCGAGGTCCATGTCAGTCTCACCGTCTGCACTGAGAGCGTTGACGAGACCAAGGAGATCTTTCTCCACAATGAACAGCGGCTGAAGGCTGCCCTGGCCGAGCTCATCTATGGCGAGGATGATGAGTCCATGGCCTCGGTAACCGGCGCTTTGCTGCGGGTGCAGGGCCTGTCCCTGGGGCTGGCAGAGTCGTGTACCGGCGGCCTGATGGCCAATATGGTCACCTCGGTGCCGGGCAGCTCCGACTATTTTCAGGGCGCGGTGGTGGCCTATGCCAATGAGGTTAAAGAGCGTCTTCTGGGGGTGGCTGAAGAGATTCTGACCGATTTCGGCGCTGTCAGTGAGGAAACCGCCGCTGCCATGGCCGCTGGGGCCAGGCAGGCCACCGGTGCCGATATCGGTGTTGCCATCACCGGCATTGCCGGTCCGGACGGCGGTACTGCCGACAAACCGGTGGGCACGGTCTGCTTTGGTCTGTCTACACCCATAGGTGATTTCCAGGAAACCCACCTCTTTTCAGGCAAACGTGCCATGGTCCAGGCCAAGGCCGCCACCATGGGCCTCGATCTGGTGCGCCGTTATCTTCTTGGTCAGCTGGCAGCCCCTCTTTCTCCATGAACCTTAATAAGCTGGTTCAGCGTTTTGAGCCGCAGCTCATCACCCTGCGCCGTTTCCTGCCGGCCCTGGCCTTTTTCTGCGGTTTTACCTGGGATTCCGTGACCATGGGCCGGGTGGTTTCCTTTTTTGACCTCCTGGTGTTGACGACCTACTATTTTGGTGCCGGCCTGGTCCTCGTTTTGCTGGTGCGCGAGGTCAAGCCCCAATGGCAGAACTGGTTCACCTTCCTGGTGCAGTTCTTCTTCGGTGGTCTGTTCAGCGCCCTGGTGGTTTTTTATTTTAAGAGCGCTGGTTCGGCCTATACCTTCATGATGGTGGTTGGTCTGGTTGTCCTTCTAGTCGCCAATGAGTTCTTCGCCGCAAAATATCTGAGCCGTACCCTGAGTTGGACCCTGTTTGCCGCCTGCGGCACCATGTACCTTAATTTTCTTATCCCCCATATTGTTCACTCCATTAAGCCCCTCTGGTTTTATCTGAGTTGCCTGATCAGCCTGTCCCTGGTCTATGGCATCAGGCGTTTTGCCAATGCCAAACACCGCGAGATTATCCTCCTGGGCAACAAGAAGATACAGTATCGCAGTGACTTGCGGCAGTTGGCCCCGGCTGCCGCCGGTGTCCTGATGTTGATTGTCTTTTATCAGCTCCAGCTTATCCCTCCAGTACCTTTGGTGTTGAAGGAAAGCTATATCTGCAAGGATTTCAGTAAGGAGGGCGGCGTTTACCAGTGTCAGGAGGAAAAGCAGCCCTTGTGGGGCGCCTTAGGCCTTGGTCGCGATGTCATTCATTTTCAGGAAGGGGAGAAGATCTATAATCTGAGCGCCGTCTTTGCCCCCCAGCGGGTGACAGTTGATTTAGAACAACGCTGGTGGCTGCGGGATGAGGATAGCGGCAGGTGGTTGGCCCGGGGTGTTGTGCCTCTGCCCATGGTGGGTGGTCGATCGGAGGGCTGGCGCACCTACAGCTATATCCGGGCCGCTGCCCAGCCGGGGCGGTGGAAGGTTGAGACCGCTCTCCAGGATGGGGCTGTATTGGCGGTCCATCATTTCATCGCCAAGGACCAGGGGCAAGCCGCACCGCAGACCAGAACCGTGCAGGTGGAGTGATATTTTTTTTAAAAAAATGAGATGGGACATTATTTGTCCTAGTGACTGTGGCATGATGGCCATAGTGATGCAGGTTAAAACAATCATGACAAATAATATGATTCGACTTTGGCCTTAACAATTGCTAAATTTATTGTTTTAGCCCTTGTCCTTTCCCCTCCATCGCTTACAATAAGCCGCACTAATTTTAACGCATATGAGGACTGTCTTGTCGTCAAGCAGCCCGAGATCATCATCCCTTAAGGAGAGCGTATTCCATGGCCGCCCCTGATCGTTCAAAAACATTAGATTCAGCTATTTTTCAGATCCAGAAACAGTTTGGCAAGGGGTCCATCATGCGCATGGGCAGCCAGGCCGCCGAGCATATCCCCGTCATCCCCACCGGTATCCTGGGTATTGATATTGTCACCGGCGTCGGCGGTATTCCCCGCGGCCGTGTTGTTGAGATATACGGACCGGAATCATCCGGTAAAACCACCCTGGCCCTCCATGTCGTCGCCGAGGCCCAGAAACTCGGGGGCACTGCCGCCTTTATCGATGCCGAGCATGCCCTGGATGTCTACTATGCCGAGCGCCTCGGTGTTAATGTCGACGATCTCCTGGTCTCCCAGCCCGATTATGGCGAACAGGCCCTGGAGATTGCTGAGATTCTCATCCGTTCAGGATCGGTGGATGTCATTGTTGTTGACTCGGTTGCCGCCCTGACCCCCAAGGCCGAGATTGAGGGCAATATCGGCGACAGCCATGTTGGCCTCCAAGCCCGGATGATGAGCCAGACCATGCGTAAGCTCACCGCCATCCTCAAACAGACCAACACCACCATCATTTTCATTAACCAGATCCGGATGAAGATTGGTGTCATGTTCGGCAACCCCGAGACCACCACCGGCGGTAATGCCCTCAAGTTTTATGCCTCCATGCGCATCGATATCAGGAGGATGACCCAGATCAAGGACGGCCAGGAGGTTATTGGTAACCGGACCAAGGTCAAGATGGTGAAAAATAAGGTGGCGCCGCCCTTTAAGGTGGCCGAATTTGATATCGTTTACGGTGAGGGTATCTCCAGGGTAGGGGACATCCTTGACCTGGCCGTGGAGCAGGATATCGTTGAAAAGAGTGGGGCCTGGTACTCCTATAACGGCGAGCGTGTCGGCCAGGGCCGGGAGAATGCCAAGGCC
>JBFFIS010000353.1:0-2929 GCA_041556375.1 Desulfurivibrionaceae bacterium
ATAATCTCGCCGCCCTAGCTGTCAAGCTGTGCCAACTGCTGCTAAGCAAAAGACAGCCCACTTATTGCCCTTGGCCCCCAAAACAAAGGGCATGATAAAGCCAACGAGGGGGACACACATCAGCAGCGCGATAAAAACACTGTTGCCGTTCCCCCAGATCCAGTTGAGCAGAAAGGCGCCCCAATTCCATCTTCTCAACTCCGGCGGCAGGATGGATTGTTTGCCAAGCCCGGAAATATATGTTTGCCCGTTAGGCATCGTTTTCTCCATAAACCGCGGTTTGTTGCTGACCTCTCATCTTTCTCTACTTTTCAGGTCGCTTATACCAGTATGAACAAAGCCCCTTGAAACGGGTGAGGTACGGGCAGAGGAAGATGAGAAGCAGGAGGAGTGATTGGTAGCTATAGCTGTACCACACCAGCTTGCGGCCGGAGGTCACCACCTTGGGTTTGGTGATAATCCGGAATTTCCGTTTATGCTTTCTGGCCTGGCGCTTGAGGGCCATAGAAAACCAGACCTCTTCCGTGGCATAGACCTTCTCACTAAAGCCACCGCAGGCCTCAAAGTCATCACGGCGGGCATAGACAAAGCAGCCGGCAGCCAGCCCGAAGGTCCGCGACAGGATGTTCCAGTAGCCCACCACCGCCCTGGCCAGCACGGGAATCTCGGCCTCTTCTGTTATGTTAGCGCCACCGCCGCAACAGTGGCCGGACTCCAGGTTGTCCAAGGCCTTTTGTAATAAGGCCGGCGGCACAAGGGTGTCGGCATCAACAAAGACAAGATAACGGCCTTTGGCGACTTTGGCGCCGCCATTACGGGCCCGGGAAATCTGATTTATCCCTTCAAAGACAACAAGGGCCCCTGCTCTCTCGGCAATCTCCGCGGTGCGATCGGTGGAGTTGTTATCGCAAACAATTATCTCGCCGGTCAAGGCCACGGTGGCCATAGCCTCGCGCAGATGGCTAATGGTATCGGCCAGCAGGGCCTCTTCGTTGTAAGCGGGAATGATAATTGAGTAGTCGATGGCCATGGTGGTCTGGAAACTATAGGACGGGTTGCAAGAAGGTATCTTTTTCTTACTGAGAAACCAAAATTCACATTGCTCAGACAGAAAAATGCTATGATACAAAAATAGCACACTATTTTCATTGTCATCGCCTTTTAGTTTGGGCAGCGCTATGGCCTGGTTTACGTAAAAGCTGACAGAGAAATTGCCATGAAATCTGAGACAGCCCGCCAACAACATATCTTCACAAAGCAGGTCGACAAGGTTTATGAGAGGCTGCCGTCAAGTTTAGCGATCAACTTGGTAAACGCCTGTGTCTTGGTGTATGTCCAGTGGGGGGTAATTGAGCGTTCAACCTTAACAGCCTGGTTTACTGTGTTGTTACTGGTCTCCTTGGCCCGACTCGGCGCATATGTGTATAAAAAAACAGATAGTCGTACCAGTTCACGACAGTGGGGTTTTTTCTATACTGGTGGGCTTCTCCTGTCTGGATTGATATGGGGGGCGACTGGGGTTTTCTTGTTTCCCGAAAATGATATTGCCCATCAAGTTATTGTCGCATTTATTCTTGGTGGAATGGTCGCAGGGGCCAGCGCCTCTTCATCTGCTCTACCAGGTGCTTTTTATTATTATTGTATTCCCACAGTGGCCCCAATTTTATTCAGATACTATCAGTTGAATAATCCTGTTGGTAATGCCATCTGCTTCATGATTATAGTTTTTGCCCTGTTTTCTGTGGCAACCTATCGCTACCTCCATAAAATGATTTTCGACTTGATTGTTGCCCAAATTGTCACTGAGCAGGAATTACAGGCGCGGAAGCTGGCTGAGGACAATGTTCAGCAGCATCAATATTTTTTGGAAGCGGTTTTGTATAACATTGAGGACGGAATAGTAGCATGTGATGAGCAAGGACTTTTAACCGTATTCAATCGTGCCACCAGGGATTTTCATGGTATCCCGCAGGAGAAAATTGCCCCCGAGGAATGGGCGAACCATTATGATCTGTTTTTGGGGGATGGCAAGACGCCAATGCCAAAAGAGGAGATCCCTCTCTACAAAGCATTTCAAGGTGAGCATATCCATAATCAGGAAATGTGCATACTCCCCAAAGATGGAGAACAGAGACTTTTGTTGGCCAGTGGCCAGCCCTTGTTTGATGATAGCGGCAAGAAGATTGGCGCGGTAATATCTATGCATGACATAACCCAGGAGAAAAAGGCTCAGATTGCTCTGCAAAAGGCATATGAAGATTTAGAACTGAAGGTCGAGGAACGCACAGAGGAGCTTCTTGAAATTAATAGAAAATTACGAATAGAAATTGAAGAGCGCCGCAAGGCAGAAAAAGAAGTTGAAGCACTGGAAGGGATACTGCCACTCTGCTCATTCTGTAAAAAAATCAGAAACGAAAATGATGAATGGGAAGAGGTAGATGTCTATATCCATACCCACTCTCAGGCAGATATCAGCCACAGCGTTTGCCCTGCCTGTTTGAAAAAGCATTACCCCGAGATTGGGGCAAAGAAGGATAAAAAATAGCAGGATAAGCAGTTAAAAAAGCAGAGGTTCACCCTCATGCTTTCACCTTTGTCCCACCCTGATCTACGAGATATTTTCTGAATCCAACTCTGCCAGCACTTCACGAGCCATACGCTCACTATAGCTGTTGATCTTCCAGTGGCCGGGGCTCCAGCCTTTCATGAAGCGATGAAAATCGGTCCAGGCCAGCGGGTAGAGGGCGCGCCACTCCTGCTCGACAGCCGCGGAATCGATGGTCGACTGGCGTTTTTGCAGGGCCTCTGTAAGCTGGCCAAAATAGAAGTTGAGTAGTTCTGCCTCATGGCGCTCACACTCTTCCTCATAGAGGCAGCTGCCGATGAAATAGGCGACATCCTTCATGCCGCAGCCACCGCCGACGTACTG
>JBFFIS010000354.1:0-2926 GCA_041556375.1 Desulfurivibrionaceae bacterium
AATCCTCTCGCCCCGACCATGTTTTGCATAAAATATCAAAGGGTTACCGGTTTTCCGGTAACCCTTTTTTTTGTGGTAGTTGTCTCTCTATTTCTAAAAGTGACTCGGTAAAGAGTCAGCCTTACTTCCAAGCAATCCCTGGCAGTTACGCCTGTCTCAGGCTATCCGAATCGGTCGCATCGGCCTCGATGATGTAAGGAAAATACTGGCGATCAGCCTCAAGCATATGTTGCATAACGACCTCGGCGACCAGAAACTGCAAAACATCGCCAACCTGGAGAGTCGAGGCCTTAAACGCCTCTGACAGTTCAAGACCCCGTGCGAGCAGTTTGGCGTGTTCCTCGACGTGTTCATTGGTGCCGGGAAAGCCTACCTTTTCAAGGAGTGCCTCTTCATCCTGGAAGTGTTGGCGGGTATGGTCAAGCAAGCGGTCAATGATCGCTGAAATCTCGGGGGATGGGAGGTTTGAAATGATGGCGTCAATCAGCGCGTTTGAGATCTCAAAGAGTGACTGGTGTTGAGAGTCTATCAGCTGGTTGCCGCAGCAGAAGCTATCTTTCCAGGCCAGGCGGATAAAGTTGCCTTTAATTTTTTCGGCACCATAGTGTGGGGCCTCGAATTCCAAACGGTTGCGGCCCGAGGATTTGGCCCGGTAGAGCAGTTCATCCACCCGGGCAACAATATCAACGACCGATTCTCCTTCACCACAGGGCACTGTTACAACACCCAGACTGGTGGTGACACAATCTGCGACCTGCGACCCTGTATGGGGGATGGCTCGGGCTATGATAGCCTGGCGGATCTTCTCGGCAACGGCAATTGCCCCAATGCGATTTGTCTCCGGCAGGATGCAGACAAACTCCTCACCGCCGTAACGGGCGACAAGGTCAGCCGGCCGGCAAGCGCAGGTGTTGATAACCTGGGCAATCTGTTGAAGACACTCGTCGCCTTTGATATGGCCGTAAGTGTCATTAAAAGACTTGAAGTAGTCGATGTCCAAGAGGATCAATGATAGTTCTGTATTTGATCTAGCATGCCTGTCATGTTCCTGTAACAGAACCTCGTCAAAACGTCTTCTGTTGGCTATCCCCGTCAAGGCATCAGTATTGCTCAGGGTTTCAAGCTGGCGGTTTACTTTCTCCAGGGCCTCCTCACTGCGCTTACGATCGGTTATCTCCTGAAAACTTTCGACACTGCCGATGGCCTTGCCCCTGCCGTCAAAGAGGGGTTTGGCGGTGACGATAAAGTGGCGGCGGACTCCATCCTTTTCCTTGATGGATTCGTAGCTGTAGTGCTTTGAGCCCTGCATGATCCGGGTGAGGGGGCAATCAGCGGTGTGGCAAGATTTACCCGGGCGGTGCTCATAACACTTGATGGTTTTCTGGTTATCAGGGAGGGGACCGAACTCCGCCCAGTAGGACTCGTTGGCCATCAAAATTTTATGATTTTTATCGGTAACGCTGGTGGGGACCGGGCTGTTGAAGGTGGCGTCAAACAGACGCCGTTTACGATCGTAAAGGGTGCCGCCGATAAAGATTAAGATGAGACCGGTGATGGCCACAGAGCCATATCCCGCAAAGAGATGGAGGTGGGTGTGGCTGGGATATGGCAGGGAGACGCTGAGACCGCCACGGATGTCACCTTCTTTGTAGCCCTGCTGGGCATGACACTGGAGACATGCCTTCCCGGTCCGCAGAGGTGCCATGTAGCGGAACCAGGTAATGTCACCATCGGCGAAGAATTCACCATGTTCCGTGATTGTCCCTTGTTCGAATGATTTGAGCCACCTCTCTTCCCATTCCGTCGGTTTGTTCTCGGGCCTTATCGGCGTTAGGCTGGTGATGTGGAACTGAATGCCACGCTCATTTTTTTGGGCCAGCTCCGCTATCTGCCTGGTCATGTAGGATGGGTTGATCTTGGTCAGCTTGAGGCCGCTGTCGGTGGTAAGATCACGATTTTCCAGGGGTAGATATTCATTTGGCGGCGTTGTGCTGGTAATAGGGACGTAGACCCCGCCGTGGGAGGCATTCCACAGGCGGCTGATCAAGATTTGCTGGAAAAAGGCGTTGGCGGTGCTTTTGGCCAGCAGCTTTTCCTCCTGGCGGGTGTCAATTTCCATCCAGAAAAGAAAAAGGCCGGTGCTGCAAAGCCAGACAGCCATCATAATCAACAGTATGTTTTTTTGGGTACCTTTCATAAAAAGGAAGCTCCCTAGATGTTTTCCTGGGGTTTTCATGGCTGTCATGATCCCAATTTTTTCAGTCACTTCAGGCAGGGATCTTCAACCCCCTGAACGACCATCGCCTTAGCGATTGTGGATATATATTTTATCACAAGAGGTTAAGGTCGTCTTCTCGAAAGGTTTTTTTGTGGTGAGGGCCAGGGGTACCATATAGAGCAGACAGGAGAGCTTCTATAGGAGAGAAGGTGACTGGTTGGCTATGAGCTGCCAGCACCACCCAGCAGTGCAGGCAGCTCGGCCATGCTGTCGATGACGGCGTCCGGTCCGGCGCTGCTGATATCCTGGCCGTGGTTATAGCCGTAACTGAGGCAGATAACGGGAAAGCCGGCGGCCCGGGCCGCCTTGACATCGCTGATTGAGTCGCCAAGCATCAGGCAATTTTCAGGCGCCACCCCCAGATGGTGGGCGGCGTGAAGTAGCGGCAAGGGGCTTGGTTTCTTTTCGCTCAGGCTATCACCACTAAGCACCATGGCGAAACGCTGGTAGATCCCCAACTCCTTCATGAGCGGTACGGTAAAGCGCGCTGCCTTGTTAGTGACACAGGCCAGCTTGATATGGTGGCCTGCAAGCCAGGCCAGGCCCTCTTCCACCCCGGCAAAGAGGCAGCTGCTTTTGCTGATGTTTTCGGCATAGAGCCCCAGAAAAAGAGGCAGGGCCCGGTTAAAGAGGGCTGCCTCCGGCTCA
>JBFFIS010000355.1:0-2924 GCA_041556375.1 Desulfurivibrionaceae bacterium
CCCCAAACAAAAAATCAAAGAGTCAACGAGTCATTCCTGCAGTTTTCCCTGGGCCCTGCCCTCTCTCGGCGCGCCTGTCCTTTTTGGCACGCCGCCATATTTTCGGTGGCACTCACCGGCATCTTACGATATATTTCATAAATTTTTTAAATAGCAAATACTTTTAGCTGGTTATTTAAAGAATAGGCCGCTGATTTTACGGCAATTCCCATGATAAAAAAGACATTATTTCATGCAGAGATAATGGTAATTAATACATTCTGAGAGAGGAGTATATCATGAATATTCTTATGTTTGGCCCCAACGGCAGTGGTAAGGGCACCCAAGGTGCAATCATCCAGGAACAGCAGGGCAACATCGCCCATATCGAGTCCGGCGCTATTTTCCGCAAGAACATCGGCGGCGGCACCGAGCTTGGCATGAAGGCCAAAGAGTATATCGATCGCGGTGACCTCGTTCCCGATGATATCACCATCCCCATGATTCTTGACCGCCTCAAGGAAGATGATTGCAAAAACGGTTGGATCCTCGACGGCTTCCCCCGCAACAAGGTACAGGCCGAGACCCTGGCCAAGGCCCTGAAGGATGAGGGTATCAAACTGGACTACGTGGTAGAGATCGTTCTGCCCCGCGAGGTTGCCAAGCTGCGCATCACCGGTCGCCGCCTGTGCGCCAACGACAACAACCATCCCAACCATATCGCCTTTGACGCCATCAAGCCTGTCGAGAAAGACGGCAAACTTGTCTGCCGCGTCTGCGGCGGCGAGCTTTCCGCCCGCGCCGATGACCAGGACGACGCCGCCATCGATAAGCGCCATGACATCTACTATGACGACGTTACCGGCACCATGGCCGCTGTCAATGTCTTCAAAGCAATGACCGGCGACACCACCGTTGTCTCCGTGGATGGCCAGCCCTCCATCAAGGAAGTAACTGAAGCCATGCTGGCCGGCCTGAAGTAATTTCAGCCGAGCTGCACCGTTTCACATAAAAAAAGGCCGGGGATACACTCCCCGGCCTTTTTTTATGTTCATTCAATTTTTTCAAATCACCCCCCTAGCCCTCCTTGCCTAGGCAAACTCCGCAGTGCCGCTGCCGATTAAATCAAGGCCCTTTTCCAATTTGAAATAGACGAGAAATTTCGGCCCCAGGGCAACGTCATCCTCTTTACAGAGATGCCTTCTGGTCATTTTCGCAATCAACTCTTCATCGGCATCCTCCCGCACTTTTTTGAGAAAAAGCCGCACCCCTGTATAGCCCTTGCCCTCTGCCATAAAGAGATAGGTGGCGAATGGATTGCTTTGCAGATTGTCGTGGGTCAAGCGCTCACGCATAATAAAGGCCAGGGTGCCATCGTCCATAAAATGAGGGGCAGCGTAGATGGCGGCATCGACCCTGCCACCCTTGTCGGCTGTAGCAAGAACCCCTCGGCCCCGTGTGTTTTCAAAATAGTCTTTGATAGTCATCATAATCTCCCCGTACCTGAAGAAGTCGGCCGCGCCCCAAGGCTCCGAGGAGCGACCGACACCTTGTTAAAGTTTACCAGCGTTCAGTTCCGACGATCTGGCTGACATCAAGGCAGTTGGCCTTTTCTTCGTCAGTCAGCTCATGGCCTTCTTTGACATTTCCGCGCAGGGCATCAATTGAACAGGCATACTCCTTACCGTCTTTGTCCCTGATCCAGACTAATGATTCGTATCCACCTTTCATGACAACACCTCCATGAGGTTGAGATTTTTTAATTTCATTCCTTGTTAAGTACAAAAGTAAGGATGACCAGGCTTTGACACAATGGGGAGTAATTGCTAGATTATTGATAGTAAAAACTATCAACGAAGAGGTTTGCGCAGGATGACAACAGACAATATCTACCAGGTTGCCATTAACTCCCTGTCAGTACACGTGGCTGTTCTTGATGAGCAGGGGGTTATCCTCGAAACGAACAGGGCCTGGCAGGAGTTTGGTCATGACAACGGCCTGGCCGCGCCCCTGGACTCGGTTGGCCTGAACTACCTGGCCATCTGCGCGCAGGCCAGCCAAGACCCCTTGGACCAGCCGGCTATCATCGGCCGCGGCATCCGGGCGGTGATCGCCGGTGAAATTGAGGAGTTTTTTATAGACTATCCCTGTCATTCCCCCCAGGAACAGAGATGGTATGCCCTGCGGGTCGTGCCTTTCCGGGAGCCCAAACGCCATAAGGTCATCATGACCCACGAGAATATCACCCCGATCATACTGGCCCAGGAGGCCCTGAGGGCAAAGGAGGAAGAGGTCCGCCACAAGGCCGTGGCCCTCGAAGAGGCCAACGTCGCCCTCAAGGTCCTGCTCAGACACCGGGATCAGGATAAAAAGAACCTGGAGGATAATGTCCTGACCAATGTCCGCCAGCTTGTCCAGCCCTATGTGGAGCGGCTGATGGACAGCAGGTTGCCGCCCCAGGAGCGCACCTATGTGGCCATCATCAACGATCGCTTAGCCGAAATCATCTCGCCTTTCTTAAACCGCCTGTCCGCCCTGCACGCAGTCCTCACCCCCCAGGAAATCCAGGTGGCAACCATGGTCCGCGAGGGCCGCACAAGTCAAGAGATCGCCGATGCCCTGCTGATCTCGACAAGCGGCGTCGCCTTCCACCGCAAGAAGATCAGGCAGAAACTGGGGCTGACCAACACCAAAACCAACCTCAGATCAGCACTGTTGAACCTCTATCAAGAGTAAAAAAGTCCCTTCACCCGACGCATCCTACTCTTGGGCCACAGCAAGACAGGCGGGATGCAAAACGTCCTTGGCATACTCTTGATATTTTTCCCGGGCTGCCAGGCAGTCTTCAGCGCGGCAGGGGCAGCTAAAGTCGGGACGCACCGCCTGGATGCGCGCTGTGACCTTCTGTTCAATATCCGGGTCTTCGTAGCTGTTACAGTTATTGC
>JBFFIS010000356.1:0-2917 GCA_041556375.1 Desulfurivibrionaceae bacterium
CAATGCCATTCGCCTCGTGTAAATTCTGTGCCCCACAGGGTCTTGGCCGCTGCCTGGAGGGCCTTTTCCTCGCTCTTGCCCTTCTGGCAGGCCTCGACAAAGACATAGGAGGCCTTGGCAAAGAAGGGTATGGGCTGCCGCAAGCCCTGCCAGTAAATATCCAGAAGTTCCTGCAGCTGGGTTGTGGCATCGTCAAGGGGCACCAGGCGAACAACAGCGTCTTCGGCGATCAGCAGCGAATGGCGGCCCAGGGCCTCTGGCAACGCCAGGTTGTTTAAGGCCAAATGACTGATCCAGGCCCGCAGAATGTGCCGGCCATCCACCTTGCCGAACCGGTAATGGAACTGGCCCAGGCCGTTAACATTGGCAAGCTCCACCTCCAGGCTATAGCTGCCGACGACAAGGGGGGAGGTGTGGCTGGCGAACGGACCGCCTCCCAGCTCTGCAACCTTGTTGACAAAGCTTTTGGCAGCCGCCTCCTCCTCGGCATAGACAACCTCGGCCATGGCGCCATGGGGCAGAATGCCTCTGGCCCTGACCCTGTCCAGACTCAAGGGTTGCGCGGCCAGCAGGCCCTGGACCAGGTCACGGCTGAGTTCATAGCGATCAAGACCTATCAGGCAAAAGGGTTCATCCTCAGCCAGCATGTCCTCCTCTCTCTCCAGGCGCAGGCCGAGGCGCTGCTCACAAAAAAAACGAGCCGGCGACTGCCAGAAGCGCTGCAAGGAGGCGAGGTCAAGCTGCCGTTGTTGGTCCTCCGCCTCGGCCAGGGGCAGGCCGTCACAAAAATCGATGCGCTGCTTGCCGGGGCCGGTGAGCTGCCGGGCAGCCCTGAGGTTCTTTGCAGAAAAACTGCTGGCCTCACCCTGGAAATAATCGGCATGAAAGGGCTGCAGATGGTGCTGAACCACCAAGTCGCGACCCATGGCCTCCACCTCTTTATCACTGGCCCCGGCAAGGCTGCACATCTGGGCGACATAGTCCAAAAGTTCCTGGACCAGCACCGACGGCGCCAGCTCGGCGTCATCAACAACGGAGCGGCCCACATAGGAGATGTAGAGCTGCTGGCGGGCCGAGAGCATGGCCTCAAGGAAGAGATAGCGGTCATCAAAGCGCATACTGCGGTCACCGCGCCGAAACTCCCGGGCCATGAGATCAAAACTAAAACGGGCCGGTGAGCGCGGAAAATCGCCATCGTTCATACCGAGGAGGCAGATGATTTTAAAGGGCACGGCCCGCATGGGGAGCAGTGAGCAGAAGGTGATACCGCCACCCATGAAGCCATAGGGGGAGAGGTCCTGACTAACGGCCTTCCGAACCCGATCCTCAATGACTTCAAGACCAAGATGGCGGTCAAAATCAGCCAGGCCCGCCTCATCGCCCAAGGCGGCCAGGGCCGTACGCAGCACCTGCATCTGCCTCTCCTCATCTTGATCAGGGGCAAAGAGGTCGGCGGCAAGCTCTAGAAGCAGGAGGCTCCAAGTGGTCACATCGTGGTCCTCCTGGAGCCTGGCCGACCAGGCGACCAGTCTCTGATACAAGGCCAGCAAACGACCGGCCAGCTCAGGCTCAAGGTGGGCGCCGTCATAGGGCAGGATGCCGGCGAAGAGCTGGTCGTCACCCATGGCAAAACCCAGGAGCAGGCGGTCAAGGCCGGCCTGCCAGCTATTATCCTCATGGGGAGGCAGACCGAAGCAGGCCCGATGGGCGCCATCGCGGCCCCAACATATGCGCAGTTCGGCAAGCCACCTGGTAATATGAGCGACATCCTCCAGGCTTATGTCAAAACGGCGCCGCAGGGCGCTGGTCTCCAGCAGGGCGACAATATCAAGGGCCTTAAAACGACTGGGGGCCAAGGCCAAGACCTGGAAGAAAGCGGCGATGCACTCCTCCTGGCCCTGACTCTGGTCGGCAACGGTATAGGGCAGGAGCGCCTCATCATTGCCGGCAAAGACCGCCTCGACAAGGGGGGCATAGCTGCTGACATCAGGGGCCATGACGAGAATGTCCCGCGGTTCCAGGTCGCCATGGTCGGCAAAGAGGCCAAGAAGATGGTCATGAAGGGCCTCCACCTCCCGCATGGGGCTATGACAGGAGAAAAACCGGATGGAATCATCACCGTCCTGGCCCGACTCAGGTTGGCGAAGCCGGAGGATATCGCCCTGGATGGCAGCCAGCAAGGTTTCGGATTCCGGCGCCAGGAAAAAGTCTTTCTCTTCGCCCTGGCAATCAAGAAGGAGGCTGAAGAAATCACGACCGAGCCGGCCCATGGAGGCCAACAGCGGGTTGCCCTGGCCCAGAAATTGGGCATCCCTGTCCTGACCGCTGGCGCGCTCCAGGCGACTGATGGCGGCCTCCGGAATGATATCGCCCCACTCCTGCTCACAGGGATTCAAGAAAAAGATATTTACCTCAAGGTGACGGCCCAAGGCCTTAAAGACCTCGAGATGGCGGGGCGGCATGGAGGAGATGCCGAAGATGGAGACCCGAGGAGGCAGGCTGCCAAGGCAGCAGTCATCGCTGTCAAGAAGAGCCAAACAACGCTCAAAGAGATCGGCCCGATGGGGCTGACAGATGTCGGCCCGCAGCCGGCGCCACAGTATGGCCTGCCAGGAGTCACTGTCACCACCCTCCTCCCAGCTCTTGATAAGATCAGGACGGTAGATGACATACTGGTCAAAGAGATCGGCAAGGGCTGCGGCCAACTGATAGGCCTTCAGGGGGGTGGAGACATAGGTCGTCACCTGGCTGAAGGCAGGCTCGTCAGCCAGTTCAGGCAGGAGGGCCATTAGCCGCCAGACCAGCACCGGCCGCTGCCACTTTTCCAGGACCAGCTCCTCCCCCAGAACCTGGGCAAAGACCTGGCGCAGAAAGGCATTGGGAAAAGGAAAAGCACCGTTGGCCCAAACGCCGTAGC
>JBFFIS010000357.1:0-2911 GCA_041556375.1 Desulfurivibrionaceae bacterium
AAGGAGCGTTGGCGACAGTGGATAAGGTTGATGACAGGAGGCGGCGAGCATTACTGGGCGGTGGTCAGCTCAAGATTCGTCCGCCCTGGGCCCTGGAAGGGGAGAGTTTTTTTGAAAAATGCACCTGCTGCCGGCAATGCCTTACTGCCTGCCCGGAAGGTATCTTGACAGCCGATGGTTTTGGTTACCCGCACCTTGATTTTAGCCGGGGGGAGTGCAACTTTTGCGGCCTATGTGTTGAGAGTTGTTCGGAGGAAGCGTTGGTCAACCGCGGTCAGCAGCCTTGGCGCCATAAGGCCCACATCGCCGCCAGCTGTCTTAATAACACCGGCACCCTGTGCCGGACCTGCGGTGAGGAGTGTGAACCCCGGGCCATTAGCTATCCGTTGCAGAACACCGGTTTTGCCCTGCCTGTTGTTGATCTCGAGCGCTGTACCGGCTGCGGGGCCTGCCTGCGGGGCTGCCCGGTGCAGGCCATAACCATGTTCATGCCTTAAGGGGGCTATCTATGCAATGGTTGACAATTGATGAGGATCGCTGTCAGAAAGACGGGCTGTGCGCCATGGTTTGTCCCTTTCGTCTTCTGGCCCTTGAGGTCGGCAAGACTTTTCCCCAGCCCGTGCCCGGCGGTGAGGAGCGCTGCATCCAGTGCGGTCACTGCCAGGCTGTCTGTCCCCATGGCGCCTTGACCTTGCAGGGGACTGCGCCAGACTGGCCACCTTTTGAGGCTGACCGGCTTCCGAACTTTGACCAGCTCAGCCAGCTGGTCCGCGGTCGGCGCTCCATTCGATCTTATAAGGAAAAAGCCGTGGATACCAAGCTGTTGCGGCGCTGTATTGAGCTGGCCCATTTTGCTCCCACGGCCCGTAATAGTCAGCAGATTGGCTGGCTGGTTGTTGACAACAAGGCAGAACTCCGCCGCCTTACCGAACATGCCTTTGACTGGATGCGTCACTTGCTGGCCACGAAGGACCCCATGGCCGAGCATTACGGGGTCCAGGGCCTGATCAGGGCCTGGGAAAAGGGTTATGACGGCATCCTGCGCCATGCCCCGGGGCTGGTGGTTATGCATGGCCCGGCAGGCTATCGTCTGGCCCAGATGGATAGTACGATTTATTTGACCACCTTTGAGCTCGTGGCCTTTTCCCAGGGTATCGGCACCTGCTGGGCGGGTTTTTTTCAGATTGCCGCCAGCAGCTGGCCGCCCCTCCAGGAGGCCTTGCACCTTCCTGACGGCCATGAGCTGACCGCTGCCATGATGGTGGGTTATCCCCGTATCAAATATCAGCGCTTGCCGGCGCGCCAAGACACCCAGATTTCCTGGCGCTCATAACGCCAAGCCTGCTACCAGTAGGTAACGTTTTGCTCCAGGTGTTACTTTCCGGTAACGCCTGGAGAGGCCTCCCTCTTCCTGACGCCGTCTTTTAGTTCTTCGTATTACCCTTTGGCATTACCTCTTTTACCTCCCCTGCCTGCCCGCTCTCAGCTTGCCGCTTTCTTGTGGCATAACCCTTGCTCTTTAGACCATATGTTTCTCCTGTGCGTTTGCAAAAAAAACTTGTCTTTTGTCAGGGTTTTTTGCGAACCTGAGTAGTGCCGCCATGGGCGGTTATGGCTGAGGCTGGTCTAGCCAGGCCTGCAGGGGACAATCTGAGAAAATAAAAAAGGGAGGCGCTATGAATATTGCTGGAGTTGTTGTTCATGCCAAGCCGGCTGATCTTGCCGCGGTGCAGGCGCAACTTGTTGCCATGGATGGGGTTGAGATCCATGGGAGTCATGAGAACGGCCGCCTGGTGGTAACGGTTGAAGAGGACGGCTACAGGGAGACGAGTGACACCGTACTTCGTCTTCATCAGCTGCAGGGAGTTTTAAATGCATCCCTCGTCTATCAGCATAGCGAAGATATTGGATAAGGAGGAAACTATGAAGTTGTCCAGACGTAAATTTATCAAGGCCAATGCCGTTGCCGCCACTGCAGTGGCCGCCGGCATTTCCCTGCCTGAGGTTGAGGCCCTGGCCAAGGAAGGCGATCAGGATATCCGTTGGGATAAGGCCCCCTGTCGTTTCTGCGGTACGGGCTGCTCCGTGCTGATCGGCACCAAGGATGGCCGGGTGGTGGCTACCCAGGGTGACCCTGATGCCCCTGTAAATCGGGGCCTGAACTGCATCAAGGGCTATTTCCTCTCCAAGATTATGTATGGTAAGGATCGCCTCAAGACCCCTCTACTGCGCAAGAAAAACGGCAAGTATGACAAGGAGGGTGACTTCACGCCGGTGAGCTGGGATGAGGCCCTTGATACCATGGCCGCCAAATTCAAAGAGGCCATTAAAAAGAAAGGTCCTACCTCGGTGGGGATGTTTGGATCGGGCCAGTGGACGGTTTTTGAGGGCTACGCTGCTTCAAAACTCTTCAAGGGCGGCCTGCGCTCCAATAATCTTGATCCCAATGCCCGCCATTGCATGGCCTCGGCCGTTGCCGCTTTCATCCGGACCTTTGGCTCTGATGAGCCCATGGGCTGCTATGACGATCTCGAGCACGCTGACGGTTTTGTTCTCTGGGGCTCCAATATGGCCGAGATGCACCCCATTCTCTGGTCTCGCCTTACCGATCGTCGCCTTACCGCCCCCCATGTCAAGGTGGCGGTGCTCTCCACCTTTGAAAATAGAAACTTTGAGCTGGCTGATCTCGGTATTGTTTTTAAGCCCCAGACCGACCTGGTCATTCTCAACTTTATCGCCAATTACATCATTGAAAATAATGCGGTGAATACCGCATTTGTCAGCAAGCATGCCCGCTTTAAAAAAGGCAATACGGATATCGGTTATGGCCTGCGCCCCGAAGATGAGCGGGAGAAAAAAGCGGCCAATGCCAAGAAGGCCGGTGGCAATGTTGATATCACCTTTGATGAGT
>JBFFIS010000358.1:0-2908 GCA_041556375.1 Desulfurivibrionaceae bacterium
CCTGGAGCCGGACCATAACGATGTCCTGGCCGCCCGCGACACCGGTTTTTTACAGATCCACTGCGCCACCTGTCAGGAAGTGGTAGACACCATACTCCTGGCCTACCGGCTCACAGAGGACGCCCGGGTACGGCTGCCGGTGATCGTCAACCTTGACGGCTACTACCTCTCCTTTACCAGGGAACCGGTGGAGGTACCCAGCCCGGAGATTGCCGAACGTTTCCTGCCGGCCCCCACGGCCCGCGACGACCAGGTCCAGGCCTCCCACCCCACCTCCCAGGGGATTGCCGTGCTCAGCGGCTCCCAATACTCCTACTTCCGCTACGAGCACCACCTGGCCGCCCTGGCCAGCCTCGATGTCTATGAGGAGCTGGGCCGGGAGTATGGCGAGCTTACCGGCCGCCCCTACAGCGCCCTGGAGCTCTACCACTGTGAGGATGCCGACATCATCTTTGTGATGATCGGCTCCTTTGCCACCAAGGGCAAGGATGCCGTCGACCGCCTCCGCCAGCTTGGTGTCAGCGTCGGCCTGGTCCGCCTCCGGTTGGTGCGGCCCTTTCCGGCCGCCGAACTAACAGCGGCCCTGGCCGGCAAAAAGGGAGTGGCGGTGATCGACCAGAACCTCTCCATCGGCAAGGGCGGCATTCTCTTTCACGAGTTGACCTCGGCCCTCTATAACCATCCCGACCGGCCCACAGTGCTGACCAGCTATGTCGGCGGCCTGGGGGGCCGTGACATCAGCCTGGAGGATTTCCGCGGTATGGCCGAAGAGACCCTGGCCGCGGCGCTAAGCGGCCAGGTGCCGCCACCTCGTCTCCTCTATAGCGCCGCTGAACTTGCCCAGATGCGGGGCCTCCAGGAAATTGCCAAGTCCCAAAGACCTCAGGGAGGCGACCAATGATGACTCCCCACCCCAAAAACGCCCTGGGCCATCATCATCTCCTCGGGGCCGGAACCCCGGCCTGTGCCGGCTGCGGTGCCCTGGAGGACATCAAGCTCATCTATGAGATCCTGGGCGAAAAGACGATCTTTGTGAACGCCGCCGGCTGCATGACCCTGCTGTCCGTCTACCCCTTCACCCCATTTCGCGGCTCCTGGCTCTACACGGCCATGGCCTCGGCCTCAGCCGGGGCCCAGGGTGTCCGCGACGCCCTCGACATTATGCTGGCGCAGAAGCGGATCCCCGCCGAGGAGGACCTCCAGGTGGTGGTCCTCACCGGTGACGGCTCGGCAGGGGGCATGGGTCTGTCCGCCACCTCCGGGGCCATGGACCGTAATCTCGACTTCATCTATCTCTGCTACGACAACGAGGGCTACGGCAATACCGGCTACCAGTTCTCCGCCGCCACTCCCCACGGCGCCAAGACCACCACCTCTACCTGCGGCTACCCGGGCTACAAAAAAGACCTCTTTGCCATCTGGACGGCCCACAGGCCAGCTTACGCCGCCACCATCTGCGGTGCCGAGCCCCAGGACCTGGCCCGCAAAGTCGAGAAGCTTAAAGGCATCAAGGGCCCCAAGATGCTCATTGCCCTGGCCCCCTGTCCGACCAACTGGCATTTTGAGCCCTCAGCCACCATCCAGATAGGCAAGCTGGCGGTACGCTCCGGCTACTGGCCCTTAAAAGAGTATGAAGAAGGCCGGGTCAGCCATACCAAACTGCCGCCAGCTCAGGGCAAACGCCCTCTGGTCGAGGAGTATCTTCAGCGCCAGGGCCGCTTCAACCACCTCTTTACCCCCAGCCGCAACGACAAGGTCATCTCTGAAATCCAGGCCAGGGTGGACAGCTATTGGCAGGAGGTCGACAAAAATGAGAAATGAGGCTGACAAGACAGCGCTGACAACAAGCTATGTCAAGAGCAATGGCGATCTGCCCCTGCTTACCAGCACCATTCCAGCCCATTTTCAGGAAATTGCCAACCGTTTTGCCGACCATGAGGCCGTGGTCAGCGTTCCCCAGAACAGGAGCCTCACCTACAGAGAGCTGGCCGCCGAAGTCGATGTTTTGGCCCGCAGCCTTCTGGGCCTCGGTTTTGCCAAGGGGGAGCGCATCGGTATCTGGGCCACCAATAATCTCGAGTGGGTTTTGATCCAGATGGCCTGCGCCCGTATCGGCGTCATTCTGGTCAACATCAATCCGGCCTACCGGCTGCCGGAACTGTCCTACGCCCTGCGCCACTCAGAGCTCCAGGGGCTCTTCACCATCCCCTCCTTTCGCTCCAGCAACTACCTGGCCATGCTGACGGAACTGCTGCCCGAACTGAGCCGACCAGGCAGCGACAATCTCGGCAACCCTGACCTGCCCCACCTGCGCCGGGTCATCTGCTACGAGCCCCAAGCCATTGACACAGCCTCCCCCCTGCCCGGCCTCCTGAGCTGGCAAGAGTTACTGGCCCACGCCGACCGGGTCACCCAGGCCGAACTCGAGGCCTGCACCACCAGCCTCCAGGCCGATGAGGTGATCAACATCCAGTACACCTCCGGCACCACCGGCCACCCCAAGGCGGTGATGCTCAGCCACCATAATATCCTTAACAACGCCTGGTTTGCCGGCCGGATCATGAACTTTAGCAGTAGCGACCGTCTCTGTGTGCCTGTGCCTTTCTACCACTGCTTCGGCACGGTGCTCGCCACCCTGCTGTCGTTTTCCTGCGGAGCCTGCCTGGTCATTGCCTGCGATCATTTTGAGGCCGGCCAGGTCCTGGCCGCGGTCGAACAGCAAAAATGCACGGCCATCCACGGCGTCCCTACCATGTTTATTGCCGAGCTCGAACATCCCCGCTTTAAAAAAACCGACACCAGCAGCCTGCGCACCGGCATTATGGCCGGCGCCCCCTGCCCGCCGGCCCTGATGAAACGGGTGATGAGTGACATGCACTGCCCGGAGATCATCATCGGCTACGGCCAG
>JBFFIS010000359.1:0-2902 GCA_041556375.1 Desulfurivibrionaceae bacterium
CCCTGCGGCAGTGGTAAAAAATTCAAAAGATGCTGTAACGACATCAGCAAATTCCAGCCCAAGAGCCCGGAAAAAACCGCCAAGATTACCCTGACCGGCGAGGTGGAAAAACTCCAGGAGTTGGCCGTTGCCAAAAAGGCATCGGTGAACACCATGGGGGTTTTCATCTTTGTCTCCACTGAACAGGGTGACGGCTGGCTTCTTGAGATGACAGACACCGACGCCCTCAAGGTTGCCGAAGGCGGCAAAAAAATAGAGGTGCAGATTAAGGAGAGTCCGGAAACCATTGAGGTCAACTGGTCGCACCGCTTCAGCATCCGCAAAAAACAATTCTTTGTCACTGACTATAAGGACAAGACAGAGACCCAGCTCAGTGATTTACCCACCCATTCGATTTTTTCTGCTATTAAACGGATCCGCAAGAAATTCCCCAAGGAAGTATTGGCATCCATTCATCTTGACGAGGAATAGAAGTCATGGCACGGACCCGCAAGCTATTGCGCTTTCTCCCTGCCCTGCTGGTGACCGGGGCCATCCTGGCATCAGCCTCGCTTCCCGGCAAATACCAACCCGCCTTTCTGCACGGCGGTGTTGACAAATATGCCCATGCCCTTGCCTATGGAATTCTGGCCGCCAGTCTGCTCTTTGCCTTTGGCCGCGACTTTCCCCGCCGCTTTCCCATCCGGACCAGTGTGACCACCATCCTTATTTGCCTGATCTACGGCGGCCTTGAGGAGTGGTACCAATCGGTTATTCCCGGCCGCCGCCCAGACAGGGTTGATCTTGAGGCCGACATGATCGGCGTCATGGTCGTCACCCTGTTTTGGGTCATTTTCCTCCTCAAAAGGCCGGTTGGCTGCCAGCAATGTCCTGAAGTGGAGACACCAACCAAGGAGGTCTGATTCATGCGTTTTCTCCCCCTTATCGGTGTCATGACCCTCATCTTCCTGCTCTCCCACACCCCGGGTTACTACATGCCTGAGGGCGCCATTTTCAACCAGGATAAATTCTGGCACATCCTGGCCTATGGCGCTCTGGCTGCCGCAGCGCTGTGGGCCTGCTTACCCCAGGTCAGGGTGCGGCCTCGGCCCGGTCTGTGGAGTATTCTCCTTTTTTGCCTGCTCTATGGGATCAGCGATGAGTATCATCAATCCTTTGTGCCCGGACGCTATCCGAGCCTGAGCGACATTGGCGCCGATTTCATCGGTGCCGGTCTTTTTCTCTGGTTGTGGTGGCTCGTCATGGGCAAGGCCATGGCCGGCGGCCTGCCAGACAAAAAAAAACGGCTCACCAAAGGGTGAGCCGCTTTAAAAGAGCCAGGTAAAAGATAAAGGATATCAGGCCAACTGCGCCTTGCGCCAGCCAGCCTCCTTGAGGCGCTGGATACGACCGACAGCCCATTCGTTTATCTCGCGCAGGTAACGCTTGGGATCTTCACTTTTGCGGGAGATAATCTGCCAGCGCTCATCGGCAATATCTTCGGTCTCTCCGGGATACATCTCCTTCCAGGTGGCATAGCCGCCGTCAAAAACAAAATCCGGATCAACCAGGGCCGGATCGACCTGCAGTTTGGTAATAGCAAACATGCGGGCCATATCCATATCATACTCGATGAACCAACCATTATCAGCCAGCATCGACTCTTCATCTTTTTGGACCTCAGGGGAACACTGCGGACAGTAGATACGGTCAACGACCTCAGGGGCCATGATATTATCACGCAGGTGAAAAGAGGCCTCTTTCGAGCCGCATTGACAGGTTCTTTTTACTTCAACACACATATTGACCTCCAGGGCAGAATTTGATTGATGTCTTTATCCTACCACCAGCAGCTCTTGTGTAAAGTACTTTTTGATAATAATTACTATTTATCTTTTAGTTTAAAAAGGTGCCCCTTGGCTGGCCGGAGAGGTCTGAGGATAACGAGCTTGCTGTCGCTATCGAGATAGCCGGAATAAAAGCGGTATTTCGAGTACCAGATGCCCAAGAAATGGCCCTGGCGGTCAAAGAGTTTGCCACCGAAATACATATCCTTCACCGAGCGGTGCGGATTATCGATGTCCGCCAGCCACTCCTTGACCTGCTGGGCACCAAAGGGCACCGGCTGCCAAAAATTCTGCTGAAAGGGTTGGTCGGCAACAATGCCGATGATGGTATGGGGCAGGGCCTCTGGGCCGCTATAATAATAGGTAAGTCCCGGCTGCAGGTCACCCTGATTGAGGTCATTTTCGACCTCGACACTGGCCTGCCAGGAGATGTGGCCTGTTTTCGGCAGGCAGGAGACAAGAAAAATACAGAAAAGAGCAACACCCCATGAGCTGAGGAACAATCTTATCTTGGTCACGATTACCACCTCTGAAGTAGACACATTTAAAAATAAGCAACCAACTCCAATTTTATAAAATCATCATCGCCCAGGGCCTTGTCAACGACTGACGACGCACCATCCATAAAACAGGCAGCCTCCAGGTTGATACGCACATAATCATGTATTCGCCGCCCTGCCTCGACGGTAAGCAGTCGGGAGCTCTGATTGAGGTCCTGTACAAGGCCGACAAGAATTTCACTGGAGGCCGCATCGTTAAAGGCCAGGCGCAGACCGGCCATCAAGTCGTTATCAAAAAGACCGGCCCGATCTTGGGAGCGATCATCAAAAACATATTCACCAAGAAGGCCAAGGTCCATGCCTGAGTCAAAGACAGCCACCAGGGTGTATTCAAACCCCAAGGTGGTGGCGGCAAAACTGCGGCCATAACCGCTGCGATACAGGGCCTCACCCTTGATAAGCCATGAGCCGTAGACACCTTGGAGATCCAGGGCTACCTGGTCTATCTGCTCATAGAAGGGCTGGAGAACAGCCTCGGCCCGGTCATTAACAGTGGCAAGCAAAAAAGGTTCCCGG
>JBFFIS010000360.1:0-2900 GCA_041556375.1 Desulfurivibrionaceae bacterium
AGATAATCTCCCAAAAGGAGTATGAAGAAAAGAGAAAGGCAATCATCGATGAGATATAGGCTCATTCAGAATTCACCTGGATATCACCCGGCCCAAGCTGTAACTTCCAAGTGCGTCTGGCCCCATACGACCTTGATCAACAGCTACCTAACCACTTGTAATTATTTAACAAATAAACCAACCCGACTTGCGAGCACGCGCGGCCTCTTTAGCCAACTTCAACGTTTTTAACCAGATAGAATTGACCGCCAGCTGGCTGACCAGCCGGTTGTCTCAAACGTTATACCCCATGGATGGCCATCTCGAAGACTGGACAGGCAGTGCGACCTAAAAAAAAGGAGAAACATGAACGACCGTCTGCAGGAGCTGCTTGATGGTATCAGGCAGCTTGAACAAGAATTAGTGGAAGAATTCCACAAGAAAGAGAAGGAATATTTCTACGAAATTAGAAACAAGAGGGTCTATTTTGAGGAGGGGATCAAAAAGCAAAACAAGCAGCTAACCAAAAAAATACGTTATTACCTCAAAGACGCCCCCCTACTCAATATCATGACCACCCCTTTGATCTGGTCATGCCTGTTGCCCGCCCTTTTCATGGACCTGACGGTCTCAATCTACCAGGCCATCTGCTTTCCGATCTACTCCATCCCCAAGGTAAAACGCCAAGACTACATCGTCTTTGACCGCCATTACCTGAGCTACCTTAATCGGATCGAAAAGATAAACTGTTGTTACTGCGGTTATTTCAACGGCCTCATTGCCTACATCCAGGAGGTTGCCGCGCGCACGGAACAATACTGGTGCCCGATCAAACATGCCGCACGAAGCATGGCCTCTCACAGCCGTTACAAAAAATTCTTTGATTACGGCGATGCGAAAAACTACCGCCAGAAAAACAAAAAGGTCCGTAGGGATTTCAAAGATCTTGATTAGGATACAGCTGTTCAGATTTAATCTGCCTCTTTAGAAAATTCAGTCGATATCGCCCAGAAAAAGGTAATGTTCTGACGTTGCATTTCCTCATAATACAACCAGAGGAGATGTTGCCATAAAAACTCACGTCACCATAGTTGTATTCGCAGGCTCTACCACGGGCCCCGGCTACAACGAAAAGGCCTCGCCTTTTCAGGTTACTTGGGCGGTTCGGCCCCACGTTACCAAAGTCAACATCGACACAGTTGGAGAGTGGTGTAAGGGTAATGATTTCAAGGAAGATCATGCTCATGGTGCAAGAAATCTCGTGAAGAATCCTGATCTTCTTTCTACCATCGAGTAGCAAGATCTTCACTTGAGCGTAATGAAAACAAGTTTACTTCTGCGCGGCGCTTCGTCCGGCCAGCCAACCTGTTGAGAATGCGGCCTGGAGATTATAGCCGCCGGTATCAGCCTGAATATCAAGCAACTCTCCGGCAATAAAAAGACCCGTTACGTTCTTGGACTCCATGGTGCGAGGATCAACCTCAAGGGTGTCTACCCCGCCAGCCGTAACAATTGCCTCTGTAAACGGCCGGTATCCAGTCACCTCCAACCGGAAATCCTTAAGCCACATTTTAAGTCGTTTGCGCTCTTTGGCGGAGATATCACAGACCTTGCGATCAGCGGGGATATCGGTAAGGTCAAGACAGACAGGGATCATTTGCTGAGGAAGAAGTCCGCGAAGAAAGGTGCTGGCGTCCTCCTTCCCCCGCGAATCAATGTCACGCAGGAGCCGTGCCTCAAGCTTCTTCTCATCGAGGGCGGGTTTAAGATCGAGGGAAAGGACGACCTTATGCCCGGCACGCAGGCTGTCCACGGCCTCACCACTTAAAGTCAGGATTGTTGGCCCAGTGACCCCGAAGGGGGCAAAGACAATCTCGCCAAACTCGGCCTTCTTTTTCTTGCCATTTACAAACATACTGACATTGATATTGCGAAGATTCAGCTTATCCATCCTTTTGGCAACATTCCCTGCAGTTACCAGCGGAACAAGGGCCTGACGAATCGGGATTATTGTATGTCCTGCAGATTTTGCCAGAGTGTAGCCGTCACCGGTTGAGCCTGTGGCAGGGTAGGACGCGCCGCCGGTGGTCAGGATAACCGCATCGCAGGGGAAGGTCGTCCCCTGGGAGACAACACCCGTGACGTGACCATTCTCCATGAGTATTTTACTAACCGGGGCAGAATGTTCGATTCGGACTCGGACCTTCTGGTTCCATGCCAGCAGAGCTCTCTGCACATCCACCGCCTTACCACTTGCCGGGAACACCCGCCCCCCTCTTTCCTTTACCAGCTCAAGCCCCAGCTCATCGAAAAATTCGAGGAGGTCGGTGTTGAAGAACCGGGCAAAGGCTTGCCGTAGGAAACGGCCGGTCTTGCCGAAATGGGCAATAAAATCCGGTAAATCAGCGATATTGGTGACGTTACAGCGCCCTTTACCGGTGATACAGAGTTTAATGCCGATACGTTTCATCTTTTCGAGCAAAAGCACGTCTGCTCCCGCCAGAGCCGCCTGTCCTGCCGCCATAAGTCCTGCGGGGCCACCACCTATGACAATTACCTTACGTTGCTTCATGTTTTCGTTGATCCTTGTGGATTTTCCGCCTTTTTAAATGACAGAAGAGCCCCTTTTATCTCTGGCGATTAAGGAGTGTTTGTTTTTTGCATGCGACCCGGTCGTACATCGTCAGCATATTACGATAGTCAGGGTGAAGAGTTGTATTAATCAAGAACTCTTCCCCCTCTATTATGCGCTGGGCCTGGGCAACTCGCTCTCGGCCAAAGATATTAAACAGCGCCTCTTCATACTCTTGCCAGACCAGCTTTTCCATGTCCATGCGAATCAATTCAGCGACAATATGACCAAGTTTGTTGGTCCCGAACTCCAGGGCTGCCAGCGCCTCTTCGGTGTTACCAAGCATGAG
>JBFFIS010000361.1:0-2890 GCA_041556375.1 Desulfurivibrionaceae bacterium
AGAGCAGCAGAGCGTAGCCCTTGTCCGGCAGATCATAATCGACGTTGCCACCCAAACCGGGTTTGAACCGCGCAGCAAGGCACCTCGCCGCTACCTGTGGACCGACGCCTTTGGTGTCTGTAATTCCCTGGCCCTCTATTGCCAAAGCGATGATGGCAGATCCAACTGTCTTTTAACTCTCTTTGAGTAAGGATCAATACCATATGCAGCAACCATTCATTCTCGGAGATTTTGAAATATACTGGCTCCCTGGAGGCGTCTTTGAACTTGACGCCGGAGCCATGTTTGGAGTGGCTCCCAGGGTGCTCTGGGAAAAAAAGTATACTGCTACCCCGGACAACTATTTTATTTTGGCCGCCTTTGTGATGCTGGTTAAAACTCCGACTGAAAATATTCTCATCGAAAGCGGCCTGGGAAATAAGCTCACGGACAAGCAGCGAGAGATCTTTCGGCTTCGCCGAGAGTGGGATATCCCCAGGGCCCTGACGAAACTCGGACTGAAACGGCAAGATGTCGATCATGTCATTCTTACCCATTGTGATTTTGACCATGCCGGCGGCATAACCATGCTTAATGACCAGGGTCGGCTCGAGCTCACTTTCCCTAGAGCTCTGCACCATATGCAGGGGGTCGAGTGGGAAGACGTCTGCGCCCCCAACATTCGAGCGGCCAACTCGTACTGGCCGATTAATTTCGAGGGTCTGGCTGCAGGCGACAATCTTCGCCTGGCTACAGGTGATTTTGAGGTGGTTTCCGGGGTGGAAACCTTTAAAACCGGTGGTCATACCCGCGGCCACCAGGGGGTACGGCTGCATTCACGGGGCGAGACAGCTCTGCACCTAGGTGATCTGCTGCCAACGCCATATCACATAAATCCCCTTTGGGTTACGGCTTATGACAACTTCCCCCTTGACTCGGTGGCTGCCAAACAGGCCCTCCTGGCCGATGCTTTTGCGCAAAAAACATGGTTTCTTTTTTATCATGAGATCCATTCTCTCGCCTGCCGTTTTAATGCCGGTGGCGAGCTAAGCGAAGGGTTTTATCGTTCCTCTGGCGACAGAACCAGCTAATCCCTCGCACCTTATTGTAAAGCACGAAACGTCCATTCCACGGCTTCCGGCAGGCTACGTGCACCGTCACCTCTTCCTCAGCACCTCTGTATGGATCCTCTGAAGGGTTTGACAAGGTGAAATCCATTGTGATTAACTTAAGATAACATTTATGGCAATTTTACAGCGCTTTCCGGATTATTAATCAATGAGGATAAAGACCTGTGGATGATATCTTTGCAATGGGTGATGGGCTTGGTCCTGCCAAGGTTATTCATGTCTGCCAGCCGGCTCTTGGCCTCAAAGGCGTTTTAGTGGTGGATAACGTGGCCACCGGTCCTGCCATCGGCGGCCTGCGAATGGCGTTGGATGTGAGTGTTGAGGAATGCGCCCGTCTCGCCCGGGCCATGACCTTGAAGAATGCTGCTGCCGGCTTGCCCCACGGCGGTGGCAAATCAGTGCTGTACGGTGATCCCAAGATGGATCCGGCCCAAAAAGAACAGCTGATCCGCTGTTTTGCCCATGCTTTGCGCAATGAACAGGATTATATCTTCGGCCCCGATATGGGGACCAATGAAGAGTGCATGGCCTGGGTCAAGGATGAAATCGGTCGTTCGGTCGGTTTGCCCGCCTATATCGGTGGGATTCCTCTGGATAAAATTGGTGCCACCGGCTGGGGCCTGAACCATGCCATAGAGGTGGTCATTAACTATTGTGATTTTAACCTGGAGGGGGCACGCCTGGTTATTCAGGGCTTTGGTGCCGTTGGTAAGAATGCTGCCCGCTTTTTGAGCAAAAAAGGAGTGGTTCTGGTTGGTGCGGCTGACTCTCAAGGCACCTTGTCTGACCCGGATGGTATCAAGGTGGAAGAACTGATTAAACTCAAGGACCAGGGCAAAAGTGTCCTTGATTATCCAGGTGGCCAAAAACTTGGGCAAGAGGCGGTGATTGACCTGGAGTGCGAAATCTGGATTCCTGCCGCCAGACCCGATGTGTTGCATGAAGAAAACGTCCAGCGGCTCAAGGCCAAGTTGGTGGCTCAGGGTGCTAATATTCCCCTTACCTATGGGGCCGAGCAATACTTACATGAAAACGGCATCCTGTCTATTCCTGATTTTATAGCCAATGCCGGCGGGGTGATCTGCGCTGCCATGGAGTATCACGGAGCCAGCCAGGGTGACGCCATGCGGGCCATTGCCGAAAAGATTTCTGAAAACACCAAACAGGTTCTGGATAAGGCCACGGCCGATAACCGCCTACCCCGTGATGCCGCCATAGCACTGGCAAAGAATCGGGTGAAGCAGGCGATGGCTTTGAGGCGTTGGCATATTCTATAAGGGGGCAGTATGTATCGCATTCGCTTTCACGGCCGTGGCGGTCAGGGCATGAAAACTGCCAGTCGTATTCTGGGCAAGGCCTTGTTTATTGAGGGGTTTGAGGTTCAGGATGCGCCACGTTATGGTGCCGAGCGTCGCGGTGCTCCTATTTTTTCTTATGTGCGGGCAGACCATGTCCCCATCAACGAGCGGGGTGTTATCACGCGCCCGGATCTGATCGTGGTGGCTGATGACAGCCTCCTTGGTATCCCTGAAGCTGCTGTCTTGAGCGGTTGCAATACCAGCACCGTGTTATTCATCTACTCTCAGGAGGAAGGTTCGACATGGCAGCATCGCCTAAATTTGGGTTGCCCTGTTATAACCTTCCAGCTCAAGGCGGACATTAACAGACGTTATCTTGGCGCTGCATGTGTCGGAGGTGCGGCCTTTCTTCTTGGTAAGGTGAGCTCGGAAACTCTGGCTGAGGCGATCCGCCAAGAACTGGCTCCGCTCAACAAAGAAGCG
>JBFFIS010000362.1:0-2884 GCA_041556375.1 Desulfurivibrionaceae bacterium
TAAGTGTTGAAGAAAAAGTCCCGCCATTTTTAAAAGACCAAGGCACAGGCTGGATCACTGCCGAATACGGCATGCTCCCAGGCTCCACCAACACCCGTATGCAACGGGAAGCAGCCAGGGGACGCTCTGGACGAACCTATGAAATCCAACGTCTTATCGGTCGTGCCCTGCGCATGATGGTGGATCTCGATCAACTTGGTGAACGCACCTTCCGTATCGACTGCGATGTCCTCAATGCCGATGGTGGAACCCGTACCGCCTCCATTACCGGCGCCGCCATGGCCTTGCACGATGCCTTTGTCAAGTTAACCGAGGCGGGCCTTATGACCATGCCAAAGTTCACCAAACTTGCAGCCATCTCGGCAGGAATCGTTGGTGGTGAAGCCAAGCTCGACCTTGACTATGTTGAAGATTCCAGCGCCGAGGTTGATGCCAACTTTGTCCTCACCGAGGATGGACGAATTATTGAGGCCCAAACCACCGCCGAAGGGACCCCCATGCCACGAGCACAACTCAATGAGCTTTTAGATCTTGCCGAAAAAGGCGTTTCTGAATTGCTTGAACTTTGGTAACACAAAAGTAGGAACCACGGATAAACGCCGGTAAGCGACAACCGGAGAGCCGATGGACACGGACAAACAAAGCGTAAGCAAATCCGTGTTTATTCGTGTCCATCCGTGGTTCAAACTAATGAGCCTCAACAATGACCTCTGCATTTACATTACATAAGACATCGACCAACTGTGCGGCGAGACGGGGTGAAGTCAAGACCGTACACGGCACCTTCCAAACCCCCATTTTTATGCCGGTGGGAACCCAGGCCACGGTTAAGGCCGTGACCCCTGCTGACCTGAAGAGACTGGAGGCCCAGATCATTCTGGCCAACACCTACCACCTCTTCCTTCGTCCAGGCCATGAGCTCATCCGTGAGTTTGGTGGTCTGCATAAATTCATGGGCTGGGACAAGCCCATCCTCACCGACAGCGGCGGTTTTCAGATCTTCAGCCTTAAACATCTGGCCAAGATCACCGAAGACGGCGCCACCTTCAAATCCCATATTGATGGTTCCAAGCAGTTCTTAAGCCCGGAAGGCGTTATTGAGGTGCAAGAGGCCCTGGGCTCCGACATCATGATGGTGCTGGACACCTGTATCCCCTATCCTGCCACGGAGAAAGAGGTTATAGATGCCACCAACCTCACCGCCCGTTGGGCCAAACGCTGTCGCGAGGCCCAGGATCGCTCCACCGGCCAGCTCCTCTTTGGCATCGTCCAGGGAGGCATGTACCCTCACCTACGTGAAATGGCGGTTGAGCAACTCCTTGAGATCGGCTTTGACGGCTACGCCCTGGGTGGACTTTCTGTTGGTGAACCACGGGACGAGATGTATGACCTTACCGAACACGGCGCAGCATTACTACCGAAGACCCATGCCAAATATGTCATGGGCGTTGGCACCCCCCAGGATCTGGTGGAATGTGTCTATCGCGGTGTTGATATGTTTGACTGCGTTATGCCAACCCGTAACGCCCGTAATGGAATGCTCTTTACTTCAAAGGGCAGGCTTGTTATAAAAAATGCGCGATACAAAACAGATCCGCGCCCCGTTGATGAAAACTGTGACTGTTACACCTGCAGGAATTTCTCCAGAGCGTATCTGAGACATCTCCATGTCAGTCGCGAAATTTTATCATCACATTTAAACACGCTGCATAATTTACATTATTTTGTAAAATTGATGACAGATATCAGACAGGCCATTGATGAAGATCGATTCCCTGAATTTCGTTCAAGCTTTTATGCCCAACAAGAACAGTAATTGGAACTAAAACGACAACAAAACACCCTATTAACTTTATAAATGAAACAGTCTATCGCCCATGCTGAGAAATGTGGCGAATTCTGGACATAAGATGGACAAAAACCGGAGGAACACCAATGATTAGTTTAGCTTTATCTGCCGCTGCAGCCCCAGCCGTTGCAGGATCTACAAGTGGCGCCATGATTCAACAATTTGCTCTCATGGGCGCAATTTTCGCTGTATTCTACTTTCTGCTTATCCGACCTCAACAGAAGAAGGTCAAAGCGCAACAGGACTTTTTGGGTTCTTTAGAAAAAGGTGCCGATGTTGTTACCACAGGTGACATTTTCGGTAAAATCACCGGCCTCACCGACACCGTCGTGACCCTTGAGATTGCCGACAACCTGCGGATCAAGGTGGCCCGCCAGGCCATCACCCAACTCCCTTCAGCTGGCGACGCCTCAGGCAAATGCTCATCCGGTGGCGGTTGAGGCATCGGCAAGAAATAATATTGCAGGTTGCAATGAACGATGACCAAAAGGCTGATTCTCATTATGAGAATCAGCCTTTTTTATGCGAACCGACCTTTGACCGCAACAGTAAATGACTCTGGCAATAGCCCCAGATATATGATATTTTTTGAGTTATTATCATTTTCGTAACGCCAATGACTGTTCGGCAACAAGCATTGCTCAAGATATCATAGTTATAAGGCCCACAACGATCTTGCCCACACCACTCAAGCAGAGACCTGAACATTACACCATGTAGGTAAACAGCAATGGATTTACTCGAAGCACATTTTTCTATTATAGAAACACGCAATTGCCCGATGTACGACAAAGGAGACATTTTTTCGGTGTCTGGGCTTTCGTTTGCACCACCAGAAGATAAAGAGGCCTGCCTCCTCCTGACCAGAAAACTTGCTGAAATTGTCCTGCCGCAGGAGAAGCAAAAAAAAGACACCAAACAATCACAATTGTAGGAGAAAACCTTCCTAGAACGCTAGAACTGATATCAGACGACTGTAATCAAGTAGCTACCACCTACGCCAGCTCAGAAAAATATATATTTATCTGTTTACTA
>JBFFIS010000363.1:0-2876 GCA_041556375.1 Desulfurivibrionaceae bacterium
GGGTCCGTTTCTCTGATCTGCTTGGTGATATATTTGATCTGGCGCTTGCGAGCCCCGGCTTTTAAGGGCTGGGCGGTGCGGATCTCCTCTTTGAGAAAATCGTCACAGGGCAGTTTTTTGATCTCATTGGCTGAGAGGGTAACCAGTTCGCTGGCAAGACTTTCTATCTGTTTGGCCTGGCGTTTTTTTTCGGAGCGGGAAATGTGATAGGACACGAGGGGGCTCTTGGTGAGAATTTTTTTGTAAGACAGGAGGTTGATCCTGTCTGCAGCCTTTTATTGTTGCCAGGGTGCGGGCTAAGGGACTATTATCTTTTTTTTGGACAGGTGACAAAAAAATCTTCAGCTTCAGCGCCTGACAAAGCATGAAAAGCAGCTCTTATTGATCATATAAAAGGAAAGCCAAATGATTGCATCGAAAAAATTTATTGTCAACCAGCCCACCCAGATCCATTTCGGCGTCGGCATGGTGGAGAGTCTTGCCCAGGTCGTCAAGGATTGTGGCGGTAGCAAGCCGCTGTTGGTTGTCGATCCCAGCCTGAAAGCGGTGGGACTGTTGGAGAAGATCACCTCTCCCCTAGAGGCCGCCGGTATGGCCTACTTTCTTTTTGATCATATTGATCCTGAGCCGGGTCTGCTTCTGGCTGATGAAGGCACGGCGCTAGCCGTTGAGAACGGCTGTGATTGTGTTATTGGCGCCGGCGGCGGCTCGGCCATGGATGTGGCCAAGGCCATTGCCATTTTGATCACCAATGGCGGCAGGGCCGAAGATTATCTTGGTCTCGGTAAGATTAAAAAGGCCGGGGTGCCGAAAATCATGGTGCCTACCACGGCCGGCACCGGTGCTGAGGTAACTTTTACCGCTGTCTTTATCAATGAGGCAACACGCAGCAAGGGTGGCATGAATGGTGACCCCCTCTATCCTGATGCCGCCGTCCTTGATCCGGCCCTGACCCTGACCTTGCCCCCCCATGTCACGGCAGCGCCGGGCATTGATGCCTTTGTCCACGCCATGGAGGCCTTTACCTCCACCCAGGCCCACGCCATCTCGGATATGTATGCCCTGGAGGCCATGGAGCTTATCAGCCAGAACCTGCCCCTGGCCTATGCCAACGGCGATAATCTTGAGGCCCGCACCGGTATGCTCATGGGCTCGTTGTTGGGCGGCAAGGCCCTGGCCACAGCTGGAGTCGGCCTCATTCATGCCATGGCCTATCCATTAGGCGGCATGTTCGGCATCCCCCATGGTCTGGCCAATGCCGTGCTCATGCCCTTTGTCGTTGATTATAATATCATTGGCGACCCTTTGAAATATGCCCGTATCGCCGATGTCATGGGCTATGATATTGCCGAACTCAGCCTGCGCGAGGCGGCCCATGCCGCTGTGGAGGCGGTCTATAACCTTAATAGCGATGTGGCCATCCCCACCTGTCTGGCTGATCTCGATATCCCGGCCGACAAGATCCCTGAAATGGCTGAAATCGCCCTCACCGTCACCAGGCCGGTGGAGAATAATCCCCGCAAGCCCACCCTTGACGAGGTGATTGCCATTTATGAGATCGCCCATAAGGGCTGGTAACTTGGGGTAGAGGCATCCAAGAACAGCTTTGTTTACCAACAGAAAATTAAATAGTCGGAAAATAGTGGAGAATAATCATGCCGGGTTTTGAGGTTTTTGGAGCAGAAGAGAAGAAAGAGATTATGGATGTCCTTGATACCGGTGTCTTGTTTCGCTATGAATTTGGCGATCAGCGGCAGGGCATTTTTAAGGTCCGTGAGTTTGAGGAAAAATTCGCCGCCTATTGCGGCTCGAAACATGGCCAGGCCGTGACCTCGGGAACAGCGGCCCTCAAGGTTGCCATGGCTGCCCTTGGTATCGGCCCTGGCGATGAGGTGATCACCCAGGGTTTCACCTTTGTCGCCACCTGGGAGGCGATCTTTGATGTCGGGGCAGTTCCCGTCTTCACCGAGGTCGATGAGACCTTGAACATGGACCCGGCTGATCTGGAAAAGAAGATCACCGACAAGACCAAGCTGATTATTCCCGTCCATATGCTCGGTGCCCAGGCCCGCATCAATGAAATACTCGCAGTCGCCAACAAGCACGGTATCCCGGTCCTTGAAGACACGGCCCAGGCTCCTGGCGCTAGCTTAAACGGTAAGGCCCTGGGCAGCTTCGGTGTCTGCGGCACCTTCTCCTTTGATTCGGTGAAGACCATCACCACTGGTGAGGGCGGCATGATTATCACCGATGACGAAAAGTTGTGGCAGGATATGAGCGAATACCATGACCATGGCCACGACCACGCCGTCAATCCCGGCGGCCGCGGCGGCGAGGGCCGCAGCTTTATCGGTTTCAACTACCGGATGATGGAGCTTCAAGGCGCCATGGGCCTGGCCCAGCTCGCCAAGCTTGACGGCATCGTCGCCAGCCAGCAGAAGAACAAGGCGGCCATTAAAGAGGCGGTGGCCCATCTCCCAGGGGTGTCTTTCCGTACCATCCTTGATGAGCAGGGCGATTCCGCCTCCTTTCTGGGTTTCTTTCTCTCGGATGGTGAGGCGGCTTCTCGGGTGAATACCATCCTGGCGGCCAACGGCGCCGGCGCCATCCCCTTTGGTTCCAATACCTGGCATTTTTATCCGAAATGGGAACATCTTCTTGGCGGTTCAACCTTGGCAAAATCAGGCTGGCCCTTCAACAGTGCTAACGGCAAACGCCGGGTGGTCTATGATGCCGATGTCCTGCCGCAGTCAGCCGCGCTCATGGACCGTCTCCTGGTCTATCAGGTGCCGGTCAATCTCTCCGAGGAGCGTCTGCGCCAGATAACCGCGGCCCTTAATAAGGCGGTCAATTATTAACTGAGTTGTTGTGGTGAA
>JBFFIS010000364.1:0-2843 GCA_041556375.1 Desulfurivibrionaceae bacterium
TACTGCTACCGCATCCACATTTTGCCATGACAACCTCCAAAAGGAAATAATTAATTAGTAATGATTACTATGTATGATGATTCTCTTTTTGTTTCAACTCTTTTTTTATTTTTTTTACACCAGGAAAAATATCTTTGTGTTGAAATCAAACATCGCAGGCAAGAGCAGCGCCTGAAAATTTTCCACGCTCATCACAATAAAGGATTTGGCTTCGCTGATTTCTAAGACTTTCGTTACTAAAAAAGGTGCCAAAGCCATGCACTCTGGTAAAATTGCCACCATGAAAAAAGCTCTCGACCTTTTACAATCACTCTTTGGCCATCAGGAGTTCAGGGCCCGCCAGGAAGAGATCATCGACGCCCTGCTGGCCGGCAAGCACTGCCTGGTCATGATGCCCACCGGCATGGGCAAATCGGTGTGCTACCAGATCCCGGCCCTGCTCCAAGACGGCTTGACCCTGGTCATCTCACCACTCATTGCCCTCATGCAGGACCAGGTCAGCTCCCTGCGCACCAAAGGCATTGACGCCACCTTTATCAACTCTTCTTTAACTGCGGCCCAGCGCCAGCAGAGATATGAGGAGGTGGGCGCCGGCCTATACAAGCTGCTCTATGTGACGCCGGAACGTTTCCGCAAACAGGAGTTTGTCGACATCCTCAGCAGGCGTACCATCTCCCTACTGGCCGTGGACGAGGCCCATTGCATCAGCGAGTGGGGCCACGATTTCCGCCCCGACTACACCCGTCTGACTGAGATACGCGAGCTCATTGGCAAGCCGACCACCATCGCCCTCACGGCCACGGCGACCCCGGAGGTCCAAGCGGATATTATCAAACAGCTTGGTCTTGATCCAGGCGAAGTCACCGTCTTTCACCAGGGCATTGAGCGCCCCAATCTGGTTGTCAGTGTCGAAGAGGTATTTGGCGCTGACCAAAAACTTGCCGCCATCCTCGAAAGGCGCACGCAGGAACCGGGCAATGCCATTGTCTACTTTTCGCTGATCAAGTCCCTGGAGAGCATGAGCCATATGCTGTACGAGCAGCATATCCCCCATCTCGTCTATCATGGCAGACTTGAGGCCGGACCCCGCCGCGCCATCCAGGAAGAATTCATGGCCGGCGACAACAACCTCATTCTGGCCACCAACGCCTTCGGTATGGGGGTGGACAAGGACAATATCCGCCTGGTGATCCATGCCGAGATTCCCGGTTCGATGGAATCCTATTACCAGGAGATCGGCCGGGCCGGCAGGGACGGTAAGCGGGCCGATTGCATTTTGCTGTACGACCAGTCAGATCTCCTTATCCAGATGGACTTCATCAAGTGGAATAATCCGGAGGCCGATTTTCACAGCCGCCTCTGGCAGATTCTCCATGATGACATTGACGAGGTTAACAGCCTGGGCCTGGAGTGGTTGAAGGACAAGATGCTCTTTAAACAGAGGGCTGATTTTAGATTGGAGACCTGCCTGGCCCTTTTTGACCGCTACGGCGTCACCGAAGGCTCACTTGACAGAAGGAATCTTCGGCTCTGCGGGCCGTTGGCACCGCAGCTCCACCCTGAAAAGATTGCCGCCAAGGTCCTTTCGGAACAAAAAAAGCTGCACCTCTTGGTACAATACATTAAAGTGCAGGGCTGCAGGAAGGGTCTCATCCATGGCTATTTTGGCATGGACCATGCCGAGACCTGCAATGCCTGCGACAACTGCCTCAGCACGTCGTGAGCACGGTCATGATAGGCTGATTTCCCAAGGTAGCTTAAAAATTAGATTTGCCGTCCACCTTCGCGCGTCACACCGAAATTGGCGAAAAGATATTTTTTTAAGATAGCCGACAAGGGGCCTGAGGACAGGGGACAACGTCCATGCCTGTAAAAAAAAATGAACTGTCACCACCTCTCTGGGGTGGACTCCTCCTTGGCTTCGCCTGGCTGGGCGGCCTTGTCGTCAGCCGCTATGGACTGCCATCCTATGTGCACCTCATAGCCCTGGCCTTCCTCCTTGTTCCCCTCTTCTTTTGGAACAAGGCCTCCTCATCGCCTCCCCCTGCTGCAAAAAAAACCATAGAACCTCCCCGTCCCAGGACCACGGCTCCACCTGCTCCTGCCGAACTGCCCTTCGACAACGACGACAGCTCAACCTATAGCCAGCCGCAAACCAACGAGGCCCTGGCCGCCTCCTTCAACCTGCAGCTCCAGCTTCTCTGCCATAATCTCCACCTGACAACCGCTCTCCTAGTAACGACAAGTAAAGATGGCGAGACCTTGAACCTCAGGGCCGCCTATTCCGAGGAAGAGCTTGAATTTGCCCACAGCTTTCCGGCGGAATCAGGCATCTTCGTCAGCCTGAGACAGGGCAGAAAGGAGATTGCCGGCCAGCCCTCCACTCCTCTATTCCAGGGTCTGCCTTACTACCCTCAAGGCCATGCCGTGGGCAGTTTCTTTGCCCTTACCTTAGAGAGAATAAGTGCAACCTGCCCCAGCGGCTATCTCTGCGTCGACCGCGCCAAGGCCGACTCCTGGACTGACAAAGAAAAGGAATTGCTGCGCGCCGCCAGCCGCAAGATAAGCCTTGATATTTTTCTGGCTCTGCAGCTCGCCGATATTGACCGCGATAAGAAGGCCACCAACCAAGTCTGCCTGGCCCTCCAGGAGCTTAACGGCGTCCTGGGCCTGGAAGCGGCTTTCCAGGCCACGGAGAGTGCTGTCCGCAACCTCACCGGCGCCGATTTTGTCGCCATCACCCTTAAAAACAAGAAAAATCACACCATTGTCCTGGCCAAGGGCCCCGGTGCCGATGACCTTGAGGGTGCAGAGGTCTCGACAGACACCTGCCTGGTCAACCA
>JBFFIS010000365.1:0-2842 GCA_041556375.1 Desulfurivibrionaceae bacterium
AGGTGCTTTTGCAGCATCTCCCCTTTTTTTATTATTTTTTTGAGGCCTTCGAACGCGTTGCGCAGCCTAACCTTGCAGCTATCGCATCTTGCGGCTTACCAGACGAGCCCCGGCCATGACCTCGCTCATGTCCACGGCAATATGGGCCAGCATGTTGGGCAGACTGGCCGCCCCGTTGGAGGTTCTCACCTGCTGAACATTAAAGACGGAAAGGAGTCTGTTAGGCAGAGAGACATCTGGATGGTCCATGAGCTGGTCCATAACCTGGCTGATAAACCAGACGGTATTGCCGCTCTCCACGTTCAAGACCCGCAGGGAGACATCAACCCGGGCACCGCCCAGCTGACCGCCGGACATGACATAATTAATGCGGCCGGCAACCACGAGATCGACTCCGGCCTGGCGGCCAAGCTCCATGGCCTCATCGATAGTACCATAAAAACGCTCATCAAAACGCACGGTGGCAAAGGCCTGTTTTGACAAAAAGACCTCGTGAAAAAGGGCGCCCACCTGCTGGCCGTATGTAGGTTGGGTACCGGCCGGAACCTGAAAGGGCAGAACCAGGGCGGTAGCCTGGCCATACTGGCCACCGACCGGATAGATATGAACCACTGGAGCCCCGGTACGAACGGCAACATGATCGGCCTCCTTGATGGCGCAGCCACTGATCAGAAGGGCACCTGCCAGCATCAAGATCGCGCTCAATCTCTTCATCGTATCCCCCTAACGCTCATAGGCTGAAAGCCGGCCATCCACCAGAGAACCGTCGCCGGCCAGCAGATAGTTGATATTATGACTGCGCTGCAGCTCCATGCCGGCCACGGACAGCACCTCTTGGGAGCCGGCATCAAGGAGGCGGACATTAATGATCACGGTGGTAGGTGTCAGAGAATAGGTGCCAGTCACAATACTTTGCACCTGCTGGCTCTTGGCAACCAGGGCGGCATCACGGCTGAGCAGAAGCTCGCCCTCCTTATCACGAATAAACAATGACGGGGCCTTGCGAACCTCGGCCACCCGGAAGCCGTAGCGAAACAGGCAGGTGGAGAGCGATTCCGTCAGGGTGCGGCCAAAGGCCGATGTTTCATAGAGATTATCGAGATTGACCATGCTGGTCAGAATAATCTGCTCGCCGCTGCCAGGGCCATAGCCCCTATTGGCGACAAGCTGCCGGGCCAGATAATCGCCAAAACCGAAAAAATCGGGCGTTGCCACCGACACTGTGCCGCCCGGCTTCGTCCAGAAACAGCCGCTCAGGCCGCCAAGCACAATGAGGAGGAGGACTCCTCCCAGTATTGTATTGTATACTCTCTTCAAGGCAATCTACCTCCGCTGCTCGATAATTTTATCCACCCGCTTGAGACCGGCCACGGCGTCATCGTGGAGTGCCTGGCTCATAGCCATGGCAGCGGCCTCGGAAAACTGGTGTCTGGCCAGGAGATAATGGCCCTTACCCATATAGGCAATGGCATGCTCGTAGCAATTGCGGGCCTTCCTCTCAACGTCCATCTGACGAGCACCCAAACGATCAGGGGCCGGCTCCCTGACACAGCCAGGAACCACCATGGCCAGCAGGACGAGGGCCAAGCCACTATTTTTCACATACCGCCTTATCATTTTTTCACCTCTCACCCACCTACCTCTCGGCGGGAAAATCTTCAACTGTCACTTCATAGGCCGGCTTCTGCAAAGGGCGGCCGGCATTCTTCAACATAGCCGCCGACACCCCGTCTACCTCGAAAACTATGGAACTGCTGGACAGCAGGAGCCCTGTACCGTTTTCCAGAAGGCGGGCGTTGACAAAAATCTGACCATCGGCGACGGAATAGGTGCCGGCCACCACGGCATTGGCCTGATGGGCATAATTAAGCTCACTCATATCCCGCGACAGGGCATATTCGCCATGGCCATTGCTGATCTGCATGGCGGGCATCATCCGGACATCAACGGCGTCCACCTGGGCCCGCTGAAGTTCATGGAGCATCTGCTCGCCCAAGAAGCGGCCTAGACCTGATGTTTCGTACATCTTGTCCAGATTAACAAAGCTTGCCACCGTGACCCGCATCTCGCCGGCCAAAGGTTCATTGCTGCCAGCAACAAGCTGGGCAGCAAGTTCCCGAACCCGCAGCTTCAACTGAGTGCCTGTTTCCGCTGGCATGACTTGCTTTTTCCCGCCCTTCAACCAATGCCAGGAGAAATTTCCCCCGGCCTTTTCAGGGCCAAAAACACGCGGGGTCCGGTAGACATAATCGCTGGGCACCTGATGGGGATAATCCAGGGCGTATTGCTTAAGGATGACGGCATCGGAGCCCTGGGCCGTAGCAGTTACAAGGCAGAAGCCAGCAGCAATGGCCAAACCATATATTTTTGTTCTCATCTTTATCACCGTAATACTCGTATCATCATTCTTTGAAATCATTGGAGGGGTAGCCACGGCTCACCATCTGCCATTCCGGGCCATAGGACTCGTGCAAGGAGGTACGCGGCGCGCCTGACGGATAAACCACATGTACCGGCCGCTGCTCATCAATAATGTTAAGAACCGGATCCAAATCAAGCCCCAAGGGATTGGCAAGACGGGAGGACGAAGTACAGCCTGCCAAACCACAGCAAAAAATCAGACAAAAAAACCTCATTATCTCCATCTTAGAACTCCTCTCCAAAGCGTCATTGTTTTATCCCCTCTGACGGGTTCCTGACGGTACTGGCATTTTTTTCCCAATCAGAAACCGAGGCAACGCGACCACCTTCACCACAAATTATCTCAGCATATCAATATATTAGAGGCGAATAATCTCATCACCGCTACCGATCCTGCCACACAGCCTACTGCCTTTCTTGC
>JBFFIS010000366.1:0-2797 GCA_041556375.1 Desulfurivibrionaceae bacterium
GGACATATTGCTGACAGGGGAAAACTGGCTGCTGAGGGAAAACGTTTGATGGCTGAGAAGGTTGACCTTATCTTTTCGATGTCCACACCTGCCACCATGGTTGCCAAGGATGTCACGTCGGTTTCCCACACTCCGGTGATTTTTGCGCCGGTCAGTAATCCGGTTAGCGCAGGGCTCGTGGCCGACCTCAAACAACCGGGCGGCAATCTTACTGGGGTTACCTTTTCCCAGCAGGAGCCCAAACGCCTTGAGTATTTTAAAATGGTCGTACCCAACATCAAGAAGATATGCTTTCCCTATAACTCCAAAGACAAAAGCCCCAACCTGAATCTTAAAAGGGTGCAGGAAATAGCCCCCAAGCTGGGTGTTGAACTGATACCTGTAGCTCTCCATAATAATGAAGAAATTGATACCTTTCTTGCCGATTTCCCGGACGGGTTTGACGCCATCTACCTGCCCACTGATTCGCTCATGGCCTCACGGGCTGTGGATTTTGCCGAGCTGGCCATTAAACATAAGCTTCCCCTGTCGCCCCCCCAACGTGAGGCTGTGATGGCAGGTGGTCTTGTCTCTTATGGCTTTGGCATCTACGATGTTGGCATCCAGGCGGCCAGGCTGGCAGACCAGGTTCTGAAAGGGATCTCACCTGCAGACCTGCCAGTGGAACAACCAGAATTCAAGGCCACTATTAATCTGGTCACCGCCCGGAAAATTGATATAACCATTGCCGACAGCATCCTCCGTCAGGCTATTGTTGTCAGGGATTAGGGGTGATTTTAGCGATGTTTGGAAAAATACGAACCCGGCTCACTGTTGCCTTTATTAGCTTAGCTGTCCTACCTATCCTTTTTCTCGGTAGCTTCATTGCCCTAAAGACCTATAGGGCCGCCGAAAAAGATGCGGTCAGGGTTACCCATGACACAGCCCTTCGGGTTGGGGGCGAGGTTGAGAATTTCATTCTGGGCATGGTGGATCACATCGAGGTGGTGATCAGGGTCCAGGGCCTGCAAAAATTATCCCGCAAGGATCAGGGTGAGGTCATGCGGGAACTCATGTCCTTTCAGGATGCCTATGACGAGATCAGTCTCCTTGACCCGCAAGGCCATGAGCTTGTTCGGGTCAATCGGACAGAGATGGTCAGCGAAGAGGATCTTGGCCGGCGATTTCTTAAAAAAGAATTCCAGGTCCCGCTCAACACCAGAGAAAGGTATTTTGGCCCTGTCCTCTTTAGGGAGGAGACCGGCGAACCCTATATAACCTGCGCTCTGCCTTTCTCAGATCCCCAGAGCGGCAAGGTTGCCGGTGTTATCATTGGCGAGCTCCGTCTCAAGAGAGTTTGGAATCTCCTTGCTTCCCTCAAGCTTCGCGCTGGAGAGCTGGTCTATATCACCGATGCCGAGGGGGTTATTCTTGCCCATAAAAACCCTTCCATTGTCTTGCGCGGTAGCCGGGCACTTATCAATATCAAGACCCTTTCAGGTCTCACCGGAGAATCTTATCATCAAGGTCTCTTAGACCAACAATCCATCATGGGTGATCATCAAATCTTTCTTGGCGACCAGCGCCTCCATATTGTTTCAGAATGGGAAAAAAAACATGCCCTGTCGTTGGCCTATCGTATGCTGGTTGCTATTGGCCTGGGCACCCTTTTTGCCTTGGCGATTGCCGTTCTTGTGATGATACCTGTGGTGGGTAATATCGTCCGCCCTCTGCAAAAACTAGCTGGCACAGCCCGTAAAATTGAACAAGGTGATCTCTCTGAGCAGGCGGAGATTACGGGTCATGATGAAATTGGTGAGCTTGCTCACGCCTTTAACAAGATGACCTCTCAGCTTCACAGCTCCATGAGCGCTCTCCAGGCAGAGGTCCATGAGCGGGCAACTGTCCAAAAGGCCTTGCAACGAGAACTTTTGATCAATGAGTCTCTGGCCGCGCTCTCCAATGTCATGCTGTTTACCGACGACATTAAAGAAATGTCCAATGATGTTTTACAGAGATCTCTCAACCTTACCGGTAGCGAACATGGTTATGTCGGCTATATCGACCCCAAAAACGGCAACTTGGTCTGTCCCACCATTACATCGATGCGGGGCACAGAATGCCAGGTGGATGATAACGACTATAAGGTAGAATTTCCGCCAAACCCTGACGGCAGCTATGGCCAACTTTGGGGGGTGTCATTAAACAATAAAATCCCTTTTTTCACCAACACAGCCAAACAACATCCAGAGGCCAAGGGCTGCCCGGTTGGCCATGTCGACATTGACCGTTTTCTCAGTGTTCCCGTTCTTTTTCAGGACAAGCTGGTCGGCCAAATTGCCCTGGCTAATCCGTTTTCTGAGTATCAAGATCGGGATATTGATGCCATTGAGCGTCTAGCAGCTCTCTATGCCATGGCCTTAAACAGGATCCAAAGCTTGCACGAAACCGAAAAGCTCCTCAGTGATCTGCGACAGTCACAAAAGATGGAGGCCATCGGCACCTTGGCCGGGGGTATTGCTCATGATTTCAACAATATGCTTACCCCTATCCTGGGTTACTCGGAACTTTCCCTGGCTGATCTTGAGCCCAGTGATGCGCTCTATGACGACCTTAAAGCGATCCACAAAGCGGCAGAGCGAGCCAAGGAGTTGATCAAACAGATTCTCACCTTCAGCCGCCAAAGTGAACATGAGCTAAGCCCCCTCAAGATCCAACCCATCCTGAAGGAAACGATCAAGCTACTCCGTTCCTCCCTGCCGACGACCATCAAAATTAACCAGGATATTGATCCGAGTTGCGGCACCATTCTTTCCGA
>JBFFIS010000367.1:0-2793 GCA_041556375.1 Desulfurivibrionaceae bacterium
CCGGCTGAAAAGGCGGGCAAAAAAATAGACCGAGCCCTGCACAAGACCACTGACAAAATCAAAGAGCTTAGCAAATAGCACGCCCCTCCATCGCCGAAGCAATTACCGCTGTTTCAGAGAAAACCTCCGTCCTGAGGAATTGCCATGACAAATCTTGACAGATACACCGATCAGGCCATTGCCCTCGCCATAGCCTATGGCCCCAAACTTGTCCTTGCCCTGCTCACCCTGGTTATCGGCTGGCGGCTGATCAAGGTTGCCAGCAACCTCCTTGACCGGACAATGGATAAGCATAACGTCGATCTGACCCTGCAAAAATTTGTCCTCAGCATCTCCAGCATTCTCCTGAAGATCCTTCTCTTGGTCAGCGTCGCCTCCATGGTGGGCATTGCCACCACCTCGCTTATTGCCGTGCTTGGTGCGGCCGGCCTGGCCGTGGGCCTGGCCCTGCAGGGCAGCCTTTCCAATTTTGCCGGCAGCATGGTCATTCTCTTTTTTAAACCTTTTGCCATCGGCGACGTTATCGAGGCCCAGGGCTACACCGGCAAGGTCAAAGAGATCCAGATGTTCACCACCACCATCACCACTCCGGACAACCAGAGGATCATCATCCCCAACGCCCTACTCTCCAACGGCTGTATCAAAAACATCTTTGCCGAAAAGACGCGGCGGGTGGACATGACCTTTGGCATCAGTTACGAGGATGACCTGCTCAAGGCCAAGGAGGTTTTAGGCCGGCTCATTGCCGCCGAGGACAGGGCCCTTAAGGAACCGGCTGCCGAGATCTATGTCGCCGCCCATGCCGATAGTTCCATCAATCTGCTGGTGAGGATCTGGGTCAAGCGCGATGATTACTGGGGGGTCTATTTTGACATGCTGGAACGGGTGAAACTGACCTTTGACCAGGAAAAGATCACCATCCCCTTTCCCCAGCGCGACGTCCACCTCATCCAGTAGCCGAAAAACCCGGCAGGGAGCCTGGTTTTTCGGCCAGGCTCTCTCTTCTTATTTCAGCAGACCGGGCAAGAACCCCGACACTTTCATCGACATAGTCAAAGACCATTGCCTTTTTGCCAGGTGAAGGGCGGAGGATACGACCCACCACCTGCAGCAATCTGCCACTGAACTTGATGGGCGTGGTGAGAAAGAGGGTGGCCAAACCAGGGCAGTCAAAGCCTTCACCGATGAGCTGCAGGGTGGAGATGAGAATCTGCAGATTACCGGCATGAACCTCCTCCACGGTGGCGCTGCGCTCCTCAGACGAGGTACGGCCGGTGAGGACCTTGGCATGGACGCCGCGCTCGGCGAGCATGTCGGCCAAGAGCTGACAGTGGGCAACCCGGTCGCTGACCACCAGGATGCCCCCTTCGCTTTTACCGCTCTGGGCGACGATATCGTCAACAATCTGGCTATTGCGATGCTCATCCGTGGTCAGGGCCTTCATCAGGTCCTGGTAGTTATCCCGAAAACGGAAGGTAAAAGAGGTGGGCTGCTGGACAAGTTGCGGCCTAAGGACAGCACCCACAGCAGCAAGCTCTTCCTTATCCACCCGGTACACCAAGTCGCCCAGGTAAATATTGATTAGCCTCGACATGCCGTCACGGCGGAAGGCCGTAGCCGACAGCCCCAGCATGTATAAACAATCAAAGGCGGTGACCACATCGGTAAAAAGAGAGGCCGGCACCCGGTGGCACTCATCGACACAGATCTGGCCAAAATGGTCGGCAAGCTCGGAAAGACGGTTGCGGGCCGTATTGACAATGGCCACCGAAATGGGAGCAATATCAAAATGCCCATCGCCGATAAGGCCTGGATCAAAACCAAGAAACTGCTTGATACGCTCCTGCCATTGATAGAGAAGCTCTTTGTTGTGGACAATAATCAGGGTGGGCTGACGACGCAGGGCAATGATAGCCAGCGCCATAACGGTCTTACCGGAACCGGTGCCAGACTCCAGGACGCCGAACTGGCGGCCCACCACGGCATCAACGGCCTCCTGCTGATAGGGGCGCAGGCTGGCGTTAAAATCAAAGTCCACCTCAGGGCAGCTTCGTCTCCTATCGATTATCTCCGGGACCGTGCCGTCGAAACGACGAACAAGGCGTACCGCCTCGTTGGCAAAACCACGCGGAAAGGAGAGTCCCTTCTTGCTTTTGGTGTAGAAGGTGAGCTTGGGTTTGAGCTTTTTCCCCACCCAGCGGCCATACTTGACGGCATCGACATACTTGGGGTTGTCAATGGTCAACGCCTTGATGATGGCCTCCTGGGCACCTTGCTGGCTGCCGGAGAGCAGGCAATCACTACCAACTATGAGGGTGGCTTGCTTTGGAACCGTCATTGGCACACGGGAAAGAATTGTAAAATTAGGGTGTTACAACCACGATCTTTAAGCCGTGGCAACAGATAAATGCTTACCACAGAGGACACAGAGAGCGCAGTAGTTTTTCAACAGTCTGCACTAGATCTTTCTATAAAGAGCCGGCTGCACATAGGAAAAAAGACCGTTATCACGGCTTACCGTCTCGGAATGGCCGACAAAGAGATACCCTCCCGGCTCGAGGACGCTATGAAATTTACGGATAAGGTTATCGCGAGTCTCTTTATCAAAGTAGATCATGACATTACGACAAAAAATAACCTGGAAGGGTTTTTTAAAGACAAAGGGATTCATCAAATTAAAACGACGAATAACCACCTCCTTTTTTACCCGCTCCCTGACCACCATCTCACCCCCCTGTTTGCGAAAATAGCGGTCCTGAAGATTCTTGGGGGCCTGAGCAACCCTGTCGGCCG
>JBFFIS010000368.1:0-2778 GCA_041556375.1 Desulfurivibrionaceae bacterium
GAGACGCACAGCCTTGAAGAAATACGCCTTTCACTCCCCAAGCGGGGCGACAAATCGACATCCATATCGCCGCATTTCTCAGCCGTAATTGACGGCAGCCCTATCTCGGTAGGCGGTCAAAGTGAAAGCTCGCCAGAGGGACAGAACACTCGTCTCACCTTTACCCTGGAAAGGGTTAATCTTGCCGACTACCTCGCCTACCTGCCGCGGCCTTTTCCTGGCCTGATCACCAAAGGCGAAGCTGATATGCAGCTTCTTGTCAACTACCGGGTTTCCTCTGACAAGGCATACCATTTTGAAATCAGCGGTTCTGGCACTGCTCGTGACATTTGGCTCCATACCCCTAAAAAAGGCGAAAACAAAATAGCCAGCGCCAATTTTGTCCTACGCTTTGAGCCCCTAAGCTCCCAACTGACCATCAGCAAACTTATCCTTGACCAACCCGAAATTCAGCTTCAGAGACGACAGGATGGCACCTATACCTTTCCAGGTGCTGACCAGGAGAAAGACGATCTCCCAGGAACACCGATTAACCTGGAAACCCTTGTCGTCAAAAATGGTCGACTCTCCTATATCGACCAGATGGTGAAAGGAGGATTTGGGGCGGTTTTCAACGATATCAACCTCAGTATCGATCGGGTTGACGACAATGACAGCCGCCATGCTTACGCCCTCAACTGCGTGACCAGCCGTAAGACCAGAATAGCCAGCCAGGGCAAGCTCTCTATCAGCACGGCTACGGTGGACGGCCTTCTGGTCCTACACAATATCCCAGTGACAGCCCTCAACTCTTACCTCCCCTCTGAGCGCGGCATCACCTTTAGCTCTGGGCTGGTGGATAAGGCTGAAGCCACCTTGCGGCTGACCTTTGACGGTCAGAAAAAGGCGAACGCCAGCTTGCGTAAAATCAAGGGCTCTGCCAGCAACCTTGACATCTATTCCCAAGGTAAGGAATGGCTACATATTGACCAAACGCTCTTTAGCGACATGATCTTGGCATCTGAGCCCCCACAGATCTTCCTGGGCAACATGACCATGTCCGGCCTCCTTGGCCATTTCTCCCCTCAAAATACACCTTTCATCACCAGCCTCTTCTCCCCGGACAAACAGACAGACCCGGCGCCCTTTGCTAAGCTCCAGATCAAAAATGGCACTCTTCTGCTTGATGATTTTTCCTTCCAGAACAAACCCGAACTTGCCATTAAAATCCTTGAATTCAGTGCTGCAGATTTCGGCCCCAAAGGCGATAGGCCCGGAAAAATTCAGGCCAGCCTCACTTTACCGGAAAAGGGCACGTGCCAGTTCAATGGAGATCTCTCCCTCACACCCCTAACAGGAGCCTTACAACTCACGCTGAGCCATACTCCTCTCAACATCTTTTCGGCCAAAGCACTGGACTTGTTCAGGCCAGAGATCCATGCCGGCAGCCTTGATTTTAATGGTACTGTTTCCTTGCCAGATCTGGCCTTTGATGGCCGCGCCTCCCTCATCGATTTCCAGGCCCAAAAAGAATCCAGCCAGGATAAGCTTATCACTCTTCATAAGGCCTCAACCACGCAGATCCATGTTGCCCCTATGCCCTTTGCCCTGGAGATTAATAGCCTTGAGCTCGACGGCCTCAAAGTCTTTGCTGCCCTGTCTGAAGAGGCCGACTCGATAGCCTCACTCTTTCTCAACCCGGAAAAAGCTGGGGATATGGCCCTAGGCAATATAACCGTTAAAGAAATACACCTGAAAGACAGTGCGCTGCATTTCAGTGACAAGACCTTGAATCCGCCCTTCTCCAAAAGCCTCACAGATATTCAGGGCTCGCTAACCGGGCTTGCCAACACGCCTGAAAACTCCTTACACATAGATATCTCCGGCACCACTGACGATCAAGCGACCCTCAAGACTAAAGGGAGTGTTAACCTGTTTACGAAAAACTTTGGCGCTGACTTTCAGGTCTCTCTTCACAATCAACCCCTGGGGCCCTTCACCCCCTACCTTGAGCCCATGGTAGGCTATAGCCTATCAGGTGGAATTTTTGATTTCTCCGTGGTCTACAAGGAGTCAGAGGGCAAGGTGAACGCCGATTCCGTTTTGACATTACGCCATCTCACCCTGGGGGATCACGACCTTGGCAACAAACAGTTTCCTGTCAGTGTTGCCCTGGTGACAGATCCTCAGCACATTATTTCCCTGAACATTGCCGTTGTCGGCGACATGACCGACCCTTCCTACACCTTCCACCGCGCCTATGGCAAAAAACTCCGCAGTCTGATCAGCAAGGCCTCGGTATCACCCTTTTCCCTGCTTACTGATTTCTACAACCCGGAGCAGCTTGTCCCTGACCATGTTTTGTTTGAGCCAGGCACCAGTCACCTCGCAGCGGCATTTCAACCGCACCTGCTGGCCATTAAAGATATCCTCTCGGCCCGCCCCCTCTTAACCTTGACGGTTAAGGGTTACAGTGCCGGTACCGAGGACAGGGATGCCCTTCTTAAGAAGAAACGACTAGAGGAGGAAAAGAAGCGACTGGCCCTGCAAAGATCGCTGAGTACTGATGTCGTTGACTCCTACGGCCAAGAGGAGATAATAATACCGCCACCACTGGCGCCCGGTGATGCCACTCTCATCCTGACGGTATCCAAGGAAGAACTCCTTGCCTTGGCCAAGGAGCGCTGCCTGCGCGTCAAAGAGATCCTTGTCTCCCAGTACGGAGTGGATGCTGATCGCATCATCATTTCCGCTGAGACCACAGTGGTACCGGCGACAGGAGCAGGACTTGCCGGTAAC
>JBFFIS010000369.1:0-2769 GCA_041556375.1 Desulfurivibrionaceae bacterium
TAGGTCAGGGCGTCGAGATTGACCACATGCCACTCCGGCCTTGCGGCGAGCAGGACCCGGACAAAGTTGGCGCCGATAAAACCGGCCCCACCGGTAACAAGAATATTTTTAGTGTTCATATTTTTTCTGCCTGTGCTTGGAAGAACCGGCAACGTACTTTTATCATCGCCCACCAAAGGGCTATCTGCCTTTTACTACCGTTTTATTTACTGTAATAGGAGCTAGATAGCCAGCCCATCCCACCAAAAAACTGCTTTTCTCCACCTTCGCCCCGCAAGAACCATCAGACGACTTCTTTCTCCCTTGCCCTGTCTGGCGCTCTATAATATATATGGACAAACACTTCAGCCTGGAGAAAGAAATTAACCCCCAACCTGCTCATAGCCCCACCAAGCTTTCGACGCGCCTGGCCCTCTTGCTCTACCAATGGCTCTGGCTCCTTGTTCTCCCTTGCCTACGGCTGAGTGACCGGCTGCGGATCGGCTTTGCTCAGCGCACGCTGAAGAAGCTCCCTCCCCGGGCAGACCTATGGATCCAGGCCGCCTCAGTGGGAGAGGCCTATCTGGCCTGGGAACTTATCACGCAGGTGCAAGTCTCGGAACCAACCACCATCCTCCTTACCACCAACACCAGTCAGGGCTTTGACATCCTCCAGCAAATAGCGCTTGATGACTTTGGCCCGGCCATAAAGATTGTCACCGCCTACTGCCCTTTTGACAAACCGTCTATCATGGCCAGGGCCTTGGCCCACATAGCTCCCCAGGTCATGATTCTCCTGGAAAGCGAGCTGTGGCCCGGCCTGATGGCAGCCTGTAAAAACCAAGGCGTCAAGCTTCTGGTGGCAAACGGCCGCATGACCGAGCGCAGCCTGAAGAGCTACCTGCGCTGGCCCGCTATCTGGCGCGACCTCAGACCCGATGCCGTGCTAGCCATGTCTGTAGCTGACAGCAAACGCTTTGGCGCTCTCTTTGGAGCTGATATCGTCGCCACCATGAACAACATCAAATTTGACCGCATTCATAGCCCGGCGACAAAAAAGTCCCCAGAGGATAATCCTCTGCTGGCGCTCATTAATAGCGATGACGCCTTTATTGTTTTGGGCTCCGTGCGCCAGGAAGAAGAGGAGGACATCAGTGCCCTGTTGTCCTACCTCTGCAAACAAAATGCCCATCTCATTATCGGCCTGTTCCCCCGTCACATGCAGCGCCTGTCTCATTGGCAAAAGGAGCTGACTCGTCTCAATCTCCCCTGGCAGCTGCGCTCGCAAACCACAAACAAGGTGGAGTCAGGCACTATCATCCTCTGGGACACCATGGGCGAACTGGAAAAGGCCTATGACCTGGCCCGCACCGCCTTTGTCGGCGGCAGCCTGGCCCCGGTGGGCGGCCAGAACTTCCTGGAGCCCTTAGGCTGCGGCATCCGGCCGGTAATCGGCCCCCACTGGACAAATTTTGCCTGGATCGGCACCGACATCATCGACCAGGGTCTGGTCCATGAGGCCCGCGACTGGCAGGGAGTGGCTCACTATCTCTTAAAGCAAGTGGCCATTGTGCCCGAACGACAGCAAACAACAAAGGCCCTGCAGGCCTTTGTTGGCAGACGCCAGGGCGGCACCATGACAGCGTGTCTAAAAATCAAAAATTTGCTGACAACCCCATAAAATAGCAAAGGTCTCTCAGCCCTGAATCCCATGGGACTACCTCCATAAAAAGCCACGAGGAATTTTCTGGAAATAGTGGTATATTGAGCCCTTTACGCTGCAATAATGCTTAACTCCCTCGCTCCTGGAAAGATCAACGAATGACCGCTCTACCCAAATGTTACGGCATTATCCCTACACGTTACGCCTCCTCCCGCTTTAAGGGCAAACCTTTGGCGCCTATTCTCGGCAAGCCCATGATCTGGCATGTCTACACCCGGGCCCGCCAATGTACTGAGCTACAAGAGGTAGTGCTGGCCACCGACGATGAGCGTATTTTTGCCACAGCTAAAGAGCTCGACATCCCTGTCCTGATGACGAGCACAGAGCATTCCTGCGGCACCGAAAGGGTCCTGGAAGCGGCCCAACTTCTCAAGGTTCCGGCTGACGGCGTTATCCTCAATATCCAGGGAGATGAACCGGCCTTGGAACCGGAGATGCTCAGCGAACTCCTCCGCCCTTTCATTGACCCGGCTGTGCAGGTTACCACCTTGGCCCATGAAATCACTGCCGAGCAGGCCCAGGACCCTGACCTAGTCAAAGTCGTTTTGGGCCATAGCCATAAAGCCCTCTATTTCTCCCGCTCGCCCATTCCCTATCCCCGTGACGGCAAAGATGGCCCCTATTTAGGACACATCGGCCTCTACGGTTTCCGGATGCATACTCTGGAAAAATTTGTCGCTTTGGAAAAGGGCACCTTAGAGCAGCGAGAGAAGCTCGAACAACTCCGTCTCCTGGAAAACGGCTTTGCCATCCAGGTTGTACAAACCAACCATAAGGGCTACGGCGTCGACCGTCCTGAAGACATAGCTATTGTTGAAAAAATTATTGAAGGGAAAAAATAACAGCTTGTTGTGCACCGACTATTTACAACATAGCATCTTCCTGAAGATGCTGGCAGGTTTAAGCAATTAGAACGATACCCCCTTATAAGTAGCACATCTCTAAATTGAGGTTCCTCATGAACAGGACCGAAGTAATCCAACAAATTATTACCAAAAAAATGGCACGCTCTTATCTTGAGATAGGTGTCTATAATGGTAAAAATTTTTTCCCTATTAAAGCCTGGA
>JBFFIS010000370.1:0-2755 GCA_041556375.1 Desulfurivibrionaceae bacterium
CCGAAATCGGTCAGAATCTCTTCAGCCACCCCCAGAAGACGCTCTTTAACCTCATTGGCATAGGCCACCACCGCGCCCTGAAAATAGTCGGAGCTGCCCGGCACCGAGGTGACCATATTTGCCATCAGGCCGCCGGTACACGACTCTGCCAACCCCAGGGACAGGCCCTGCGCCCGCAGCAGAGCGCCGGATACCGAGGCCATGGACTCATCATCCTCGCCATAGATGAGCTCGGCCAGGGCAGCCTTCAGCCGCTGTTCATTGTGGAGAAAAATCTCCTTGGTCTCGTCAACGCTCTCAGTGCAGACGGTGAGACTGACATGGACCTCGGCAGCCATGGGATAATAACCGATGCGGATACGGTCGTCCTGGTTCTCCAAATCGCTGAGACGCCTGTTAATCTCCATCTCCTCAACGCCAAAGACCTTGTAAATCTTCTGATGAACCAGGTGAAAGGAGTTCTCCTGCCAGGTGGCCAGGATGGGGATAACGCGGTCGAGCATGAGTTCGCGCATCTGATGGGGAACACCGGGCAAAAAGAAGATCGGTTTTTCGGCGTAGACCAGCATAAAACCGGCCATATTCTCACCCGGCTTCAAGACCTCGGCCCCAGAGGGCAACCAGGCCATCTTCTCCATGGAAGGACTGTCCTCAAAGGCGGCGCTCTCCTGGATTTTGGCAAAGATTTCTGGGTAAAAGGTCTGGGGTCTGTCCAGGGCCTCGGAAACCGCCACCGAGGTGATGTCATCGCTGGTTGAGCCCAGGCCGCCGGTAAGAACAACAAAATCGGAGCGGCCAATGGCCTCTAGCAGGGCCTGGCCGATCATCTCCGCCTCGTCACCCACCGTGATCATCGAGGTCACGGTATGACCGGCACCAAAGAGATGGCTGGCGGCAAAATAGCTGGTTGAATTGACGATCCGCCCGGAGGTCAGTTCGTCGCCGATGGCTATGAGTTCTCCATTCATAAAGCGCTAGGTTCCTTAGATCACGTAGTGTTCTTCAATCTACCCCGGCATATCCACATAAGGCCTCTTATGGACAGGCACTGCCAAAGACATGCTCTCCTTCAACCCGGTCGATCCGCACTGGGACCAGGGTGTGGGCCGTGGAGGCCGGGGCCTCGAAATAGACGGGGATATAATTTTCCGTAAAGCCGCGCATCAGCCCCAGCTTGTTCTTGTTGTTCTCAGCAAGCACGGTATGGCTGGTACCGATAAAGCGCTGATAAAATTCCTGCTGTTTACGGCCGGCCAGGGCGCGCAGCTTGGCCACCCGCTCATCCTTAACCTTCGAGGCTACCTGGTCCTTGCGCTGGGCCGCCGCCGTCCCTGGCCGCCGCGAGTAGGGGAAGACATGGAGATAGGTTACCGGCAGATCGCTGAGCAGCTTATAGGTATTTTGGAAGGCCTGTTCATCCTCACCGGGAAAGCCGACCAGGACATCAATGCCGATGGCGGCATCAGGCAGGCGTTTATGGGCCCTGGTGATGATATCGCGAAAATCCTCTGCCGTGTAATGGCGGTTCATCTTTTTCAAGATGTGATTATCGCCGCTCTGCAGAGGGATATGGAGATGGGCCATGAGGTTTTCCCGGGAGGCAAAGAGGGCCAGCAGTTCATCACTGAGCTCATTGGGTTCCAGGGAACTGAGACGAAAACGGGTTGCAGGGTTGAGGGCGGTGACCTGGTCGAGAAAGGTGGTCAGGGTGTCCGGCCGGTCGAGATCCTGGCCATACCTGCCGACATGGATGCCGGTGACGACAATCTCCTGGAAGCCGCTGTCGACAAACATCCTGGCCTGGCCCAGGGCGATCTCAGGCAAAACACTGCGGCTGCGGCCCCGGGCCAGGGGGACAATGCAGTAGGAGCAGTAATTATCACAGCCATCCTGAATCTTCAAATAGGCCCTGGTGCGGCCGGGAAAGGTGGTGACCGGCAGATGGCAGCATTCACGGACCTTGCCGATGTCGGCCATATACATCTCCAGGTCGCAATAATCAGTGGCCAGGGCAAAATCAACGAGCAGATGTTTGAAGCCGTTGCCGACAATACAGACCGGCTGGTCAACAATCTCCAGGATGTCCAGGGCAGCAACCTGGGAGTAACAGCCGGTAACCACCACCCGGGCCTTGGCATTTTTCTTCAAGGCCCGGCGGATGGTGCGCCGAGACTGGGCACCGGCCTGATTGGTGACGGCGCAGGTATTGATGACGTAGATATCAGCCGCCTGGCTAAAGGGCACGAGCTCAGCACCGCGGGCCGCAAAGCCCGACATGAATGAGGCCGACTCGTACTGGTTGACCTTGCAGCCCAGGGTGGTGATGGCCACCTTCAGTTTTTTTGACTCTTTCTTTGGCATTTACAGCAAAGGCTGAAGAATAAAGGCGAAAGGAGGATAATCGTACGACCAGCCTCTTTGCCTACTACTCTTCAGCCTGCACTCCTCCTTATCAAGCTATTTCTCCGCCACCAAGCAGGACCTCGCCCTCATAGAGGACGGCAAACTGGCCCGGGGTTATGGCGCGCTGGGGTTCGCTAAAAACTATCTCAAAACCGTTATCTTTCCTGCTGACCAGGGCCTCGGCCCCGGCATGGCGGTAGCGAATCTTCACCGTCATTGTTTTCGGCAACTGCGGTTCCTGGCCGGACAACCAATTCATCTCGGCAACCACCAGGGTGGATTGCCAGAGGTCGTCATCGCCGCCGACCACGACCCTGTTCTTGTGGCCATCAAGGCCGATGACATACAGAGG
>JBFFIS010000371.1:0-2754 GCA_041556375.1 Desulfurivibrionaceae bacterium
ATCAAGCATCATGGTGGGCAGGGGCATGATCATGATCAACAGGATCGCCACAACGCCCACGGCCACCAAGAGGCTGGTGGTCTCAATCTTTATGGGATTTAAGGTTTTTTCAGCTGCCATATCTTTAGACTTCAGGGTTCAGGATTGAGAATGGAGAGGTGGGAGTTGTGAGCCGTAAGCCCTCTGCTGCATCCTGTATTCTTTTTTCTGTTTTCTGCATTTATGCTGCCTTCTGTTTGACGCTGTAGACATGGGCCAGGATCTCGGCCACGGCCTGGAAGAGGTTGGTTGGGATCTCCTCACCAATCTCCACGGCCTTGTAGAGGGCGCGGGCCAGGGGCTTGTCCTCCATGAGAGGGATATTGTTCTCTCTGGCTATTTCCTTGATTCTGTGGGCGATGACCCCGGCCCCTTTGGCAACCACCTGGGGGGCGGCCATGGTGGCGTTGTCGTAGCGGATGGCAATGGCCAGCCGCGTCGGGTTGGTAATGATGACATCGGCCTGGGGTACCTCGGCCATCATTCTCTTTCTGGCCATTTCCATCTGGATGGAGCGGATGCGGCCCTTGATATGGGGGTCACCCTCGGTGTTCTTGGCCTCTTCCTTGACCTCCTGCTTCGTCATCTTCATCTTCTTCATGAACTGCCAGCGCTGGAAAAGCCAGTCGATGGCGGCGAGCAGGGCAATGATCAGGGCCGCCTTCAGGAACATCCAAAAGGAGATCTTGGCGTAGAAGATGAAAATGGCCAAGGGCGACTGATCCATGAGGGGCAGCAGGTTGTGGACGTTGTCCCTGACCACGGTGTAGGCCACCCAGCCAACGATGACCAGCTTGGCAATAGACTTTAAGGTGTTAAACAGGGTCTGCATGGAAAAGAGGCGTTGCAGCCCTTTAATCGGGTCAATCTTCTCATACTTGGGAACAATCTTTTCGGTGGAAAAGAGGACGCCGACCTGGGCGTAGTTGGAGCCCAGGGCCGTAAAGAAGATGACGGCCATCAGGGGGCCGACCAGAATGGCAAAAAAGGTCATGGCCTCAAGGGTGAGGGGCATCATATTGCCCGGGGTAATGATAAGGCTGTCGAGCTTGCCGAGATAATGGCGCATCACCAGCAGGAGGCGGTCATAGAGATAGCCCTTCATCATGTAGATGGCCAGCAGGCCTAAGAGGAGCACGGCCGCAGAAGGAACCTCCATGCTCTTCAGCACGTCACCCTTCTTGCGGGCCTCTTGGAGGCGCCTGGAGGTGGGTTCTTCTGATTTTTCCTGTCCGCTTGACTCTTCTGCCATGATTCTTCTGTTGTCCTTTTTTTTGTTAACTGCTTACCGGTGATTTCCCGGCAATCTATGCTTTAAACTTCTCTCATCCCATGCCCTGGGCCAGTCGTGGCAACAGGCGGCCGAGCATCTCAAACTGGCCAACCATGAGCGGCATGAAATACTCCATGGAAAGACCGACAAAGAGCAGGCCGATGACGATATTCATGGGCATGCCGACAATGAGAATGGGGATCTGCGGTACGGTCTTGGCGATAATACCCATGGCAATGTGGGAGAAAAAAATGGCGGCTGAGGCCGGTGCCATAATTTTGACGCCCAGGACAAACATCCGGGCCACCGCTTCCATGATGCCGTTGTAGGTGGCCTGGGTGAGGTGCAGGGTGCCCGGCGCCACCCAGCGGTAACTTTCCACCAGGGTGTTGAAAAAAATGTGGTGGCCGTCAATGGCCAGGAAGATCAGAAAGGCGGTCATGGTCCACAGTTGACCGGTCAGGGAGACCTGGTTGCCGAACTGCGGGTCCATGACTCCGGCCATGGCCATACCCATCTGGATACTGATCATCTGGCCGGCGAGCTGGATGGCGTCAAAGAGCAGGCGGGCAAAAAAGGCGAGGATGGCGGCAAAGCAGATCTCATTGAGGGCAAAGAGGGCAAAGCCCATGGTTGTCGTCGGCAGCTGGTTAGCGCTGACGGCCACCGAGGGCGCAACGATCAGGGAGACGGCAAAGACCAGCAGCATCTTGACCTGGCTCGGGACATTCTTGGCCCCCAGGACCGGCATAAAAAAGAGCAGCGGTCCCACCCTGACCAGAACAATGGTCAGGGCCAGCAGGCTGTTGAGTGTCCAATTGAGAAGGGCGGCGTCAGTCATCTTTGGCTACCTGATCAGCATGGGAATGCTTTCAAAGAGCACCCGGGTGTAATCGGTTAATTTGATCAACATCCATGAGGAAAAAAAGAGCATGGCAATCATCACCGCGGCAATTTTCGGCACAAAGGTCAGGGTCATTTCCTGAATCTGGGTGGTGGCCTGGAAAAGGGCAATGGCCAGGCCCACTGCCATGCCCACCAGGAGTAAAGGGCCGGAGAGGAGCAGGGTGATGTTCACCGCATTTTGTCCCAGGGTTACTGCCTCGATAGGGGTCATCAGGGCCTCCTTTAGACGCCAAAACTTTTGACCAGCGAACCGACTATGAGATACCAGCCGTCCACCAGGACAAAGAGCAATAATTTAAAGGGCAGCGACACCATAACCGGCGGCAGCATCATCATACCCATGGAGAGCAGAACGCTGGCCACCACCATGTCGATGACCAGAAAGGGCAGAAAGAGGATAAAGCCGATCTGGAAGGCGGTTTTGAGCTCACTGATCATAAAGGCCGGAATCAGCACCGAGGTAGGGATCCCTTCCTTGTTCTGCGGTTTTTCCATCTTGGCAAAGGACAGAAAGAGGGCCAGGTCCTTTTGCCGGG
>JBFFIS010000372.1:0-2743 GCA_041556375.1 Desulfurivibrionaceae bacterium
AATTCGTCTTCAGGCTGCCCAAGTTTTTATGGAAACGGGTGATAAAAAAAAGGCAGTTGACCAATATCAGCAGCTCGTCAGTCAGGGGGACGAGAGTGAGAAGAATTTGGTCAATTTGGCAAAAAATCTTGCGGCCACAGGTCGTTATGAAGAGGCCCTGAAAAGATGGCAACAGCTTGTCGGTCGCCTACCCGAGGATATTGACAGCCGTCTGCAGATTGTTTCTCTGTTGGATACCTTGGGTCGCCGGGATGAGATGGTGGCCATGCTTGAGGAAATTCATGCGCTTGACGATAGCAATTATCTTGTCACCTTGAAATTGGCCGAGCATTATTTTTTACATGGCCAAAATGACGAAGCCTGGCAGCTCTTTACTCCCCTCGTTGAGATGGAATTTTTTTCGTCGGATTTCTTGGCTATCCGGGCTCGTATTTTTCATTATCTCGGGCTGCCCGAGCACGCCTATAGAGATATGGCTGAGGTCGTCACCAAGGAGAGTGTCGAGGGTCAGCATCGTTTGACCTTAATCGATATTGCCGGCACCTTGGGGCGTCATGATGTGGTTATGGCCCAGGCGGCCCTCCTTGCCGATAAGGCTGTCTTTTCTCGGGCTGCCGGCCAGCTTGTTTATGCCCGGGCCTTGGGTCGGGTTGGTGAACTGGCCAGAGCCGAAGAGATTTATAAATCCCTGTTGGTCGAAGCTGGTGTTGAAAATTCGGTCCAAGCCCGTCTCGATGCTGCTGAAATGTATCGCCTCTATGGTTTTTTTTATGAGGCCGAGCAGCAATATCGTCTCGCCTGGCTCGATGGCCATGATCCCCGCGCTCTTTTTAAGTTAGTTGATCTCAATCTTTTTCTTGGTCAGGTCCGTGATGCCGAGGCCTGGCATGATGCCATCCCTGTTAAAGCTGAGAAATATCGTTGCCAAAGAGCGCTCTCGGAACTTCGCGTTCTTAATGGCCTGGAGGAATTTGAAGATGCCTTGCTTTTAGGGGAACATCTCCTTACTGATTCCCCAGAGGATGTGTGTTCGCCGAAGCAAAAACGTGAGATAAAGGTCCAGATGGCCAAGGCCCACTTCGGTGAAGGGGATGATGACCTGAGCATACCCCTGCTGCTTTCTATTGATGAAAAAGACAGGAGTTTCGCTGCCAATATCTACCTTTTGCAGGTCTATGGCGAAATGGGGGATGAAGAACAAGGCAAGGAGGCCATGGCTCAGGCTCTGGAGAAAGCGGGCTATGATGCCGGGCTGCTGGCGACCTTGATGGCCGCGGCCCTTGAGGGTCGCCACTATCAGCTGGCAAGTGTTGCTGGTAGGCAATTGCGGGATACCGTTCAGCACTCCTTTGGTTACCTGTTGCGCTTTATCCGTGTTCTCGAACTGAACGGCGAATATGATGAGGCATACAGCCTAGCCATTAATCTGCTGGCAAGCCATGGCGACAATGCCTTACTTAATCTTTTTGCTGCCAAGCTCGCCCTTTCTGCGGGACATTATGACAAGGGGTTGGCAATGGCAGACAAGGCCCTTTCTCTTAATCCTAATTGGTATGCTGCCCTGCTGGTGAAGGCCAGGCTGCACTGGGCCCTTTTTCAGTGGCCGGAGGCTATTGGCGTCTATAATCAGGTTGCCTCACCACCAGTCGAGGAGCTGTTTTTGGCGCAATGTGCCGATCAGGAAATTGCCCTGCCGCCCCATGAAGAGCTTTCCCTGTGGATGAAGGTGGTTCAGCCCATGGGAAGACCGGGCCCCCTGCAGAGGAGCCTTGGCGTCGATTTTGTAATGAGCGGCAGCTATGGGTCTGTCGCCCGGCAAGCGGCCCAATTCTATGCGCGTTATAAATGGCAGAAGTTGTTGCATCGTGAGCTGGCTGCCCGTAACTCGGTGAAGAGAAGGGAATATTATCACGCCGTCAAACAGTATAAATCTCTGCTCCGGGATCAAAATGACACCACCTTGCTTTTTGACCTTGCTGGTGTTTACAGCAGTCTGGATCGTGTCGGCGATGAGGCCATGGTCTACCAGCGGTTGCAGGAATATAATCCCGATTACCCCGGGCTAAGTGAGGCAATAAGTAGAAATCATCTCAAGCGTCGACCGCAAACAGGGGCAACTTTTTCTCATTTTCAGAAAAAAGGTCGGAAGGGTTATTATGATATCAGTCAGGATAGCTACGGCCTCTCTGGCTGGCTTTCTCCCAAGCCACAAAAAGAAATTAAAATGTCTGCTTCACGCATCCATTATCAATCTCCATCATCCCATGATGATTTTTATGGTACAAGTGGGGACATTTATCTGGCGACTAATTTCTTTGACTATGTGCAGTTGCAGGCCACTGTTGGTGGCCATGCCCTCAGCGGCGACCGTGCCAGTGTCGGCGTCTATGATTTCAGTGTCACCGGACTTGCTGGAGATCGATTCGAGAGTTATGTTAGCATAAAAAGGCAAGTAGTTGCCGATACGCTGGCCAGTGTCGAGCGAGGCTTGATGGCTCATATATACGAGGCCCGTGCTGAGCTCGACCTCATGCCCCGTCTCCAAGCCGGAGGCGAACTCAGTCGGACAGAGTTTTCGGACGACAATGAGATTAATGGATACTCCTTCTGGTTGTCGTCTATTCTGTTGCCGGAGCCGCATTTCCTCAAGGCAACTTTTCTCTATGAGTTTCTTGATTCCCAGGAAAAAAATGAGGCACAGGGTGTGCTTCGTGCTGACGGTTATACAGCCGAGGATCATCCT
>JBFFIS010000373.1:0-2711 GCA_041556375.1 Desulfurivibrionaceae bacterium
ACCGTGGTCACGGAACCAGGCACATCCTCAAGATCAAAGACGTACTGGATGGCACCGTCCTTAATGCCGGTGGAATGAATAAAGCCGCGCAAGACATCGGTTTCACTGACCAGACCGACAATCTGGCCTTCACCATTAACCACAGGCATACCGGAAATCTTCTTTTCAAGCATAATGACAGCTGCTTTTTCCAAAGAGTCAAAACCGTCAAGGGTAGCGGGATCAGCTGTCATAACCTCTTTAACCTTCATCTCGCTGAGGATATAGTAAAGCTCATGAACATCAAGCGAGGTGGTTTTGGAAGGAGAGGCGTCTTTAACATCACGATCTGTAACGATACCAATGAGCTTGCCGTGTGAAACAACAGGCAGACGACGAATGGAATTTTCTTTCATTATCCGGGTGGCACGCATGAGAGAGGTATTCTCATCAACGGTTAACACATCTTTCGCCATCCAATCTTGAATCAACATATTAATTTCTCCTCCCTGTGAGACATTTTATCAACAGACATAAGTTCCGTAAAAAATATTAAATAAGGGCGCACCCTTATATATGCAATTTCCTATAATTTACCTCATTGTCCTTATAAAATATTCCAGCCATTCTGGCAACAATGTAAGTAGGCTGTTTTGGTGAGTACTTATACCTACCAACATACCATCTCTTGCCAGTGAACTCCACGACAAACCGTCTATTTCGTTGTGAAAAGTAAAAAAAGACAAACAGGAGGCTGTTTGGCAGTTTTCAAGGCCTGATGACCAATCGACATTATTTGCTTTTTTAGCATTCCATGTGTAGATTGTCGCCGACAGAATAGCCCTTCTTTTCATATTTTTCACTGGTACCACCTGTCCTCACCTTTGCAGCCTACGTCCTTCAACAACTATGACCCTTTCCTGTCGCCCTCTTTCTCAGCAGCAACTAGCCTCACTTCTAGCCGGATTGACGGATGATTTTGTCCTCCTGGAGACAGCGAAAGTCACCGATGACAACCACACAAGTCTCCTCTTTTATGAACCCGTTGATCGCCTGCAATGCCGAGGTGACATCAGCCCTGAAGATTTTCTCATCACCTGCCAGCACTTTCTTGACCGTGGTTTTTATCTGGCAGGCTGGCTGAGCTACGAATTCGGTCTAGGCCTTGAGCCCCGCCTCAAGCACTTATTGCCGCCTAAAGACTTTATCCTTGCCGATCTCGGCGTCTACCAAAGCCCTGTTGTCTACGATCATCTCAAAGGTCGCTGGAACCAGAGCGATATTCCCCTAGCCCAGATCTCCCCCGCCACCTGCCAGGTAAGGAACATCCGCCTCAGTGAGTCTCAGGAGGCTTATGAACAGAACATCGACAAGATCAAATCCTATATAGCAGCTGGCGACACCTACCAGGTTAACTACACCCTCAAGCTGCTCTTCGACTTCCACGGCTCTGCGGACGATTTCTTCCTGCAGCTCAGGCGTAATCAGCTCGTGAGTTACAGCGCGTATCTGCGCCACAACAAGCAGCACATCATGTCCTTTTCTCCGGAGCTTTTCTTCCGTAAGGACAAAAAAATCTGTACCGTCCGCCCCATGAAAGGCACCAGCCCTCGTGGTCGCACCCTGGCTGAAGATCAAGAGTTGGCCTTGGCCTTGCAAAACGATGAAAAAAATAGGGCTGAAAATGTCATGATTGTTGATCTTCTTCGCAACGATCTGGGCAGGCTGGCTGATATGGGATCGGTGTCGGTCAAATCCCTCTTTGATGTCGAGACCTATGAATCTTTACTGCAGATGACCTCGACAATCACTGCCAAAACCGCTGACAACCTCCCCCTTGACCAGCTCTTCAAGGCCCTTTTCCCCTGCGGCTCGGTTACAGGTGCTCCCAAAATACGGACCATGGAGATCATCCATGAGCTTGAGTCAGGACACCGAGGTGTTTACACCGGCGCCATCGGCTACCTGGCCCCCAATGGCGATGCCCTTTTCAACGTCCCCATCCGTACTGTGGTTATCGATGGCCAGCAAGGAGAAATGGGAATTGGCTCAGGGATTGTCTCTGACTCCAAGGCCAATGAGGAATGGCAGGAGTGTCGCTTAAAGGCCAACTTCCTCAGCAAACCACGCCCAGATTTTCAGCTCATCGAGACCATGCTGTGGTCGGAGACCAAGGGCTACTGGCTGCTTGACCAGCACCTTGAGAGAGTGCAGGCCTCTGCCTGCTATTTTGGCTTCCCGCTTGACAAAAGTGACCTGGCAGCACGACTCAGGGCCTACCAGGAAGAAATATCCACCATCGCAGCCAGGGTACGCCTCCTTGTTGACCGTGAGGGCGGCATTATCATTTCCCACACCCCCTGCCCGCCCCCGACAAACCTTGGCCTGCCGCCACGGGCAAGCCAGGAGGCGCTGCCGAAGGTCTGTCTGGCTGCGGAACGCACTGATTCCTACGACATCTTCCTTTACCACAAGACAACCCAGCGCCATACCTATGACCGTCTCTGGCAGGAGGCACAGGAGCAGGGTTGTCTGGATCTTATCTTCACAAATGAAAGGGGAGAAATAAGCGAAGGGGCCATCACCAATTTCTTTATTGAAAAGGAGGGAGTTTTCTTGACACCACCGGTCAGCACCGGGCTTCTCCCCGGTGTCTTCAGGGGCTACCTGATCAAGGCCTTTCCGGAGCTGGTCAGGGAAAAGACCCTGGTAGCAGCAGACCTCACAGCTCC
>JBFFIS010000374.1:0-2711 GCA_041556375.1 Desulfurivibrionaceae bacterium
AAAGGTGAGACAGAAGAATTGGAGAAGCAGGTCTCGTACGTAATGGAGGTACCTGTCTTCGTCACACTTTTCGGCTTCTCAATTTCTGTTATTGCGTAAATCAAAAAACTTTTTTGGCTTATGGCCGCCGGCCATAGCTTTGTACACTGTCTCCAGGTCGTCCACCTCAACAGTGAGCCGGACCCGGATCTGGGCCTGAAGCAAAGCCTCTACTTCGCTGGCCACTAAAGGCTGGCGGCTGCCCACCACAACCTTGACCTCGTCGGAGAGATCATAGGCAGCCCGCACCTCAATATAGGCTGCTTCAATGGCAACAATTTCCTGGAGGGTCTGGAAAATGATGTCTGGGTAGATGGTGGTCCCCCGGACCTTCAGGCGTTGGGCAATGCGGCCCTCAATGGCGCCGATGCGCGGTGTTTGCCAGCCGCAGCCGCAGGGCTCCCGGTAGAGCCTGGTAATGTCGCCCGTACGAAAGCGAATGAGGGGAAAGCCTTCCACCCCCAGAGGCGTCACCACAAGCTCGCCGGGTTCGCCGTCTGGGACAATATTGCCCTGGTCATCAATAATTTCAACAACAGTCAGCTCGGGATGGATATGGCCACCACGGCCCTGGCAGCATTCACTTATGCCGGTTTCAAGTTCGGTGGCCCCGTAGGACACATAAATGGGCGCTTTCCAGGCCTTGGTCAGTTCCTCGCCGAGGACGGTGAGTGAGAAGTCGGCCCGGCGAATGGGCTCGCCAATGGTGATCAGGGACTTGATTCCCATGTCTTGGGGCAAGTAGCCATGCTCGCGGCCCCATTTCGCTATCTGCAAGAGAAAGCTGGGGACGCCGATAAGCCCGGCCGGCCGCAGCTGTTTGATGAGCTGCCATTGTCTGGCCAGTTGGCCAGGGCCACTGCGGATGGCTGTGGCCCCTAAGTCAACAAGGCCGTTGTAGTAAGCAAGGCCGGCAATAAAGCAGCGATCCAAAGTGACACAGACCAAAAAACGGTCTTTGGGGCGCACTCCGGCCCCCCAGAAGGCAATGGCCTCGTTAAAGGCCAGCCTGGCCAAATCGTTTTTGGTGTAGGGCACCTGCACCGGCGGTCCGGTGGTGCCGGAGGTCAGGCTGAGATCGACAATATCCTCATCGGCGGCGGCCTGAAAGAGATGACTGGCACAGTCGAGGTCCTGACGGCAGGTCAGGGGCAGGAGATGGAGATCGTCCAGCGAGGTGATCTCCTCAGAGCGGATTCCAAGGCTGGCGAATTTCTCCTTGTAGAAGGCGGAATTCTCGGCCTGCCGGACATGGTTACGCAGCAGGGTAAGCTGCTGGTCGGCAAGATCAGAGGGCCTTGCTGTTCGCCAGGCCAGGGCCGTATTAAGGGTGGATTTCTCCATGCTGTCTTTTGTCTATTTCTTGGCCAATGATCTGTTGGCAATCCTGGCATAATTGTTTAATGGCCTTTCTTTTTTCCTGTCCCTGGTCGGGCCACAGGGGCGGTAACAAAACGACCTGGGGGCGGGCCGGTGACAGGAGGCGACGGCCCGGGGCCAGTAAGGTGTCGGTGCCAATAAAGCAGACCGGTACCACCGGACAGTTGGCCTCAAAGGCCAGGCGAAAGGCGCCGCGCTGAAATTCACCCAGGCGACCGTCCCGGGAGCGGTGGCCCTCAGGCCAGATAATCAGTGAGCAGCCCTCAGCCAGTAACCGATGGGCCTGGCTGCTGATGGCTTCCCACCCAAGGCGGGTATCAACATACTGGGCCCAGGTCATCATCCGTTTAAAGACCGGGATGTTAAAGGGCCAGGAGGTGAACATGCCATACTCAGCATCCACCACACCAAAGCAATAGGGATCCACCGAGGAGAGATGGTTGGCTACGTATATCACCGGGCGGGGGAGCTCGCCGGCCCGATCATCAAGCCTTACCGGCGCCATAAAGGGGATGAGGCGGCAGACCGCCCAGCCGTATTTAGTAATACCACGCCGAAAAAAGGATGCTATTGATTTTCCTGGCCGCAGAAAGACGGTCAGTGAAAAAAGGGGGATGCCAATGGCAAAAAGCAGAGTGACCAGGGCAAAGAGGGGCCAGAAGTAGAGATTAAGGAGTATTTTTTTTATAGACCGCAACTTTGTAGAGACTCAGGAAGGCATAAAGTGGGAGGGGTATGCGGAGGGTGTTTGGGTCGCAATAAGCAAAAAGTTTCGTGTGGTAACTGCTTGAAAGCGGGTGTTTGTTTTTTGCCTCTAGTTTTGCCGGAGGCGTTAATTTAACAGCCCACAAGGATAAATTAAAAAGGGTGTTCTGGCAACTACTGTCTTTATCCGAGGACCGTGGTAGGTCAATATCCCTGATGGCACTGTCTGCACAGTGCTGTTCTTTCCTCATCCATCGACAGTCTACTCTGACCTATCCTCAGCATGGCAAAGGTGGGCCCTGTCCCATCCGCTATGCAGCGATGGCAGGTTTTGCAGGTGATATAGCCGTCGCTGAGGGGCAAGGTGAAGTCTTGGTTCTGGGCCGAAGCTGCCTTGATACCTGTTGGGTGGCCGGTAAGGGTATGTCGGCTCTGGTCGACGACTACGCGATGGCAAAGGCCGCAGGTCTCATCAATGCTCTCGCGGAGCAGAAAAGAGTGGCCGCTCTGCGCCTCTAGTTCAGTTGGGACCTTGCTGTGGCAGGCCAGGCAGAAATTGTCGTCGAGGTGGGGGTTTATGTTATTGG
>JBFFIS010000375.1:0-2691 GCA_041556375.1 Desulfurivibrionaceae bacterium
GCTCATCCTGGAACTGGGAGGTTCGATAAAAGGTGATGCCGTAGGAGATGACGACGACAATACCTATGAGGAAGATGAATTTGCTTCTCAGGCTCATTTTTTTCCGGTGTACATATTTCATAGTCGCGGCGGTATTTTTGTTAAGAGGTGCACATTGTATACCTTAAATAATCCTGTTTTTCTTTTGGCCTATTTCTCTGTTTATACGTCATTTTAGCTTTTGGTGTCAAAATTAATGTTACTGTCCGGTAGCAAGCGGTGTGGCGAGCGTTACTGTTTGGTAACCTTTTCTGCCGCTGCCATACTGGCCCGCAGGGCCGTGGCCAGGTCCTCCGGGAAATGGCCGTTGATCCAGCGCAGTTGCGACTCGCTGAAGGCCCCGGGTGATTTGGGGAGCTTGGGGAGCAGGGCGTAGAGCAGGCGCTGGTCATGGTCCGTGCTGGTGAAGCGTTTCGAATACTCGATGCTGCACATCAGCTTGACGCCGATACCGTGCAGGCTCTTGACGGCTAGATAGAAAGCGTTATCCAGCGCCCGCCGGGCTGCTGTGCTGAGTTCAAGGATATTGCCCACCGGGCTGGTGGTGATGATCTGCACCTCCCACTGGGAGGTCTGGGCCTTGGGGACGAAGACCATGACATGGTCGTCCTCGTGGATGATGAGGCTGCTGTCGCCCGGGCCGCCGTCCATGCGTTTATTGGCGCGGATGGCCGCCAGATAATCGCTGAAAAAAGCATTGCCCGTCTCAGCCTGGTACTGCTGGCAGCAGGCAGCAACCAGATCGCCGCAGGCAAAGCTTGTCTGGGGCTCAAGGCTGTCAGCCACCACGGTCGGGATAAGGGCGAACTGCTGGTGGAGCATCTGGTGGGAGGCGTTGAGCCTGTAGCCGCTGGCAGCAAAATCAAAGCCGTAATTCCAGCCCCAGAGGGTGGCGCTGTATGATGGCTCGGCGCCGGTCTCCAAGGCCGTTGCGATCCGCTGGCGTAGGGTCTCCAGTTCGGCAGCCGTTGCCATCCTACGGCTGATCAGGCCGGTAAGGCCCAGGTCGGCGGCCAGCCGCTCGTAGGTGCGCTGGTAGTAAAGATGGCGCATGCCGATTATATCCTCCAGGCAGAGGTCTGCCAGGCTGTAGCGTACGGCGTCATTGGCCATATTGGCGGCATAATGGCCCCAGGGGATATAGGAGTTGCGGCGCAGATACTCGTAGACATGGCTGTCTGGCGCCTGGAACTCGCCAATGATCTCACTGCTGCCCTGGGCCCCGGGTCTGAGCACCAGGGCCTGCTTATAGTCGTCGGGCAGGTGGGGGTTGTTGGCCACCGCCTCGCAGAGGTCATGGTTATGAATGATGGGGCGGCACTGGCCGTTGTTCTGTTGGTAATGGAGACCGCTGACCTCGCCGTTGTCGCTGATGATCAGCGAGGCCGCCATCCTGGCCAGGCGCATGAGATCCTCCGGGTCGGTGGAGGTGGTGGCCAGGGCCAAAAGTAGCGGTTCGGGCAGGGCCAGGAAAATGTCATCAATATCGTCATCGCCCACACAGTGGCGCAGGGAGTCTGCCATGGAGACCGGGGCCATGGGCGGCAGGGAGATGCCCAGGGGCTGGGTGGCCTGGCGGTCGGCCCAGGCCGCGTTGATAAATGTCGTGCCCTTGAAGGACAAGGGGTTGGCGATCTCATAGACCCAGTCGCTGTTGGCCACCTCCAGGTCGGTGCTGGGGAAGTTGCCGCTGTTGAAGACCGGTTCCTCCTGACAGAGGCCAAGCTCGGTGATCTCATCGGTTTCCCGGAGGTTGCTGACGTGGTATGAGGGCTTGTGGATGGTGAAGGCAAAGCGGCCGCCGGGCCTGAGGCAGGTATGTAATTTCATGAGGGCAGAGAGGGGTGTTGAGGTGTGATCCTTATTACCTGGTAATGACTCTATAAATTATTGATAGATTACCGTTCTTTAGCGGCAAGTGCCAGCGCCGATGAGAAAAAAGTGCGCCATCTGCCGTGATGTCAGCAGGTCGCAGAAATCGAAAAGGCTTTTGTTGCTATAAGGCTTGGCAAGCAGGCAATATTTCTATAGATTGCCAGAGTGTTATTGCTGATGCTCTGGCAATCGTCGTTGTCATCTGCCATCACTCCCTTTGCCCTTGTGATGAACGAGATTTCCCTGAAAAGTCCATGGAGACCCATTGGTGAGTTTTACTATCTACACCAGTAACCGCATGGAGTTGCTGGTTGAATATCTTGCCCAGGTCTTAAGCCAGCGACCCTTGCCGCCCCTTGTTCCGGAGACCGTGGTGGTCCAGAGCCAGGGCATGGCCCGCTGGCTGGCCATGGAGCTGGCCAAGCGCTACGGCGTTTGGGCCAACGGTGCTTTCCCTTTTCCCAATGCCTTTCTGCGCCAGGTCTTTGCCCAGGTTCTCGGGGAGGAGCTGGCCCTGGAAAAGTGGCAGCGGCCGGTGCTGGTCTGGCGGATAATGGCCCTCCTGCCTGAACTGGCTGACGAGCCTGCTTTCAGCCAGGTGACGACCTATGTCTCCACCCCGCTGAAGGCCTATCAGTTGGCCGCAGCCCTTGCCGATCTCTTTGACCAGTATGTCATCTATCGTCCTGATCTTATCAAGAGCTGGGAGGAGGGTGGTGACAGTGACTCCTGGCAGGCCATACTGTGGCGCCGGCTGCGAGCCGACATCTGTCAGCC
>JBFFIS010000376.1:0-2673 GCA_041556375.1 Desulfurivibrionaceae bacterium
CGACTGGGCCATAGCCATGAGCTCATCAGCGTGCTCAGGGTTCATCATCTTCAGCATACGATAACGATTTTCAGTTAAGGCATACTCTTCGAACTTGATGGTAGGCTCTTTGGAAACAATCTTCAAAGGATTCTTACCAGCTGCTTCAAGCTCTGGGTTGTAGCTATAAAGAGGCCAGTGACCACAGTCAACAGCCATCTTTTGCTGGTTGAGACCTTGAGTCATGTTGATACCATGGTTAATGCAGTGTGAGTAAGCAATGATGAGGGATGGTCCATCATAGGCTTCGGCTTCTGCAATACACTTAGCAACATGCGCAGGATTAGCACCCATATTCACCTTGGCAACGTAAACATTACCGTAGGTGGAGAAGATCATACCGATGTCCTTCTTAGCCATCTTCTTACCACTTGCAGCAAATTGCGCGGTAGCAGCACGAGGGGTGGACTTGGACATCTGACCACCGGTATTTGAGTATACCTCGGTGTCAAGGATCATAACGTTAACGTTTTCGCCTGAGGCAAGAACGTGATCAAGACCACCATAACCGATATCATAAGCCCAACCGTCACCACCGAAGATCCAGCAGGATTTCTTCACAAGGTAATCAGCAACAGGCATGAGGCGTTTAGCGATCACATTGTCATTCCCACCAAGCTTGGACTTTAACTTACCGACGCGCTCACGTTGCGCTTCAATGTCCATTTGGGTCTTTTGGGTGGCATTAACGATATCGTCAGCCATCTTCTTAGGAACGATTTTTGCGGCAACAGCTTTATCCATAAGCTCTACAGCTTGAGCGGCAAGCTTGTTGATTGCAGCACGCATACCAAGACCAAACTCAGCGTTATCTTCAAACAGAGAGTTAGCCCAGGCAGGTCCACGGCCGTCAGCACGCTTAGCATAAGGTGTTGTTGGCAGGTTACCACCATAAATGGAGGAACAACCAGTGGCGTTAGCGATCATCATGCGGTCACCGAACATCTGGGTAACAAGCTTTATGTAAGGGGTCTCACCACAACCTGCACAGGCACCGGAGAACTCGAAGAGTGGGCGCAGAAGCTGGCTGCCTTTAATTGTGGAATGATTGATAATTGCTGGATCAATCTCATCTTGGGCAAGGAAGTACTTAACGTTCTTCTGTTGTACTTTCTTAAGGTCTTCAGTGTTTGTAGTCATTTCAAGAGCTTTTGTCTTGGCAGGACAGGCGTTAACACAGAGGCTACAACCACAGCAATCTTCAGTGAAAACCTGGATTGCAAAGGTCTTACCTTTGAATTCCTTACCAATGGCGTCGAGGGACTTGAAGGTCTTAGGTGTCGTGCCTTTGAGCTTGTCAACAACCTTCATCCGGATCGCAGCGTGAGGACAAACCATGGAGCAACGTCCACATTGGATACAGTTCTCAGACTTCCAATCAGGTACGTTAACCGCGATGTTACGTTTCTCGTACTGGGTGGTGGCTGTAGGCCAGGTACCATCGTTAGGGAACTCTGAAACCTTGATTTCATGTCCTTTACCGCGGATCATTTGAGCAGTAACTTCTTTTACGAACTCAGGGGCGTCAGCAGGTACAGTTTCAGGAATGGCGTGGCCCTTAGTGGACTTACCAAGCTTAACTTCAACGATGTTCTCGATGGCGCCGTCAACAGCGTCATAGTTCATCTGCACGACTTTATCGCCTTTCTTACCGTAGGTCTTCTTGATGGCATCTTTAATGGCTTTGATGGACTCATCTTTAGTCAGAATTCCAGAAATCAGGAAGAACGCGGTTTGCATGATCATATTGATGCGGGCACCAAGGCCAAGAGCAGCACCGAGGGCAAGAGCATCAATAATGTAGAATTTTGCTTTCTTCTCAATGAGATCTGCCTGAACCTTACTTGGCAGAGACTTCCAAACGGCCTTAGCATCGTGGGTGGTGGTCAGAAGGAAGGTGCCGCCTTCTTCAAGGTTACCAACCATGTCATATTGATCAAGGAAGGTTGGGTTATGACAGGCGATGAAGTTGGCCTTATTAATGAGGTAAGGAGCAACAACCTGATTTTCACCAAAACGAAGGTGGGAGGTGGTCAGTGATCCAGACTTCTTGGAGTCATAAACAAAGTAACCTTGAGCTGAGTTCTCAGTCTCGCCACCGATGATCTTGATGGAGTTCTTATTGGCACCAACAGTACCATCAGAACCCAAACCGTAGAACATCGCGCGGTATACGTTGTCGCCTTCAATGGAGAAGTCACAATCGTAGTCAAGGGAGGAGTAGGTAACATCGTCATTTGGTCCAACACAGAAATGATTCTTAGGAGCCATTCCAGCCATATTGTCAAATACAGCCTTAACCATTGCAGGGGTAAATTCTGCAGATCCAAGTCCGAAACGACCGGAGATGATGGTGGGTTGGCATGCTGCTGCATTGGCTTCTGTAGCTTCGCCAACAGCGCAACGGATATCAAGGTAAAGAGGCTGACCAGCAGCACCAGGCTCCTTGGTACGATCGAGTACGGTGATACGCTTAACCGTTGAAGGCAGAGCGTTAACCATTGCTTTGGAATCGAATGGACGAAGGAGACGTACAATAACCAAACCAAGCTTAGAACCGCCGGCGGCAAGGTAATCGATGGTGGCAGCAACAGTCTCAGCACCGGAACCCATCATGACGATAACATCGGTAGC
>JBFFIS010000377.1:0-2665 GCA_041556375.1 Desulfurivibrionaceae bacterium
CATTTCCCCCCACTCAACCCTGACTTCGCTCTATTCCATTCTCGCAATGGCCAGGGTGCATAATCAGAACTCAAGAACCTATGCCGAGATCATGTCCACCAAGGGTGAAGGACGTAAGATTGTCCGCAGTTTTGCAGAGAATCTTCTCAAGATTATTGATAAGGCCGAGGCCGAAGAGATCAATGAGCTCTGCAGCCAAATTGAAGAGTCCAGTGCGTATCTCTCCAAGGATTTTCTCTCCTCGTGCATGAAACAATCCCTGGCCGTGGATGACACCCTGGGCAAGATCATTAATAATTAGCCATGATTGACTCCCCCTCCTTTCACCAGCGCTATGAGCAGGGCGAAACCCCGTGGGAAACACACCGGGTTGATCAGGGGCTGGTGCGCTACATCAGCCAAACCGGTCTATCACCCTGCTCCGCTCTTGATATAGGATGTGGAACAGGCAATAATGGCATCTGGCTGGCCGGGCAAGGCTTTGAGGTGACCGGCTGGGACCTGGTGGAGCAGGCCATCACCACGGCAAAGTCAAAGGCCAAAGATGCCGGGGTGACCTGCAATTTTAGCCAGGTGGATCTTCTCGAGCTTGACACTACAGACCACTGCTTCGACTTTATCTTTGACCGCGGGCTCTTTCACTGCTTTAAATCGACCAATCAACTTGAGGTCATTGCCCGGGTCATCGCAGAGCTTCTACCAACATATGGCAGGTGGCTATCCATGATCGGTAATGCCGATGAAACGAGAACAGCCACCGGGCCACCACAACTCACAGCAACAGAGATCACAACAATACTTGAGCCGCTTTTTTTTATTGATTCCATCGAGGCCTCTTTTTTTGATTCCGCTCAAAAACCGCCGGCCAAAAACTGGATTTGCCAGATGCGTAAACGCTGAACCAAATCTTCTAAAGCGAATATTAAACCTGAGACCCTAACGAAAAGCCATGCCCCTTCCTCTCGCCTATATCGCCCCACCTCTGGTTGGTAGTTTCATTGGTTACATGACCAATTATGTCGCCATCAAGATGCTTTTTCGCCCCTTAAAGCCATGGCGCATTCTGGGCATCCGCATCCCCATGACTCCAGGGGTCATCCCTTCAAAGCGTCATGATCTGGCCATCAATATTGGTGAAATGGTTGGTGACCACCTCCTCACCTCCGGTGACATCGGTACGGCTATTGAGAACGAGACCTTCCAAGCGGAGCTTGCCGAGCTCATCGACAACCGCATGGGTAGCCTGTTCAGCAAGGATCTTGGTTCCATCACCGAGGTCATTCCCAACCGTTTTCACTCCTACCTGCTGGCCTCAATCAAGGTGTTGCGCTGGCGTTTCATCGACCAACTGCATAGCTATCTCGACTCAAATGAATTTAACGATATTATTAATGAAACCATCGAGTCCCGGGTCAATGATTTCCTCCAGCATCCCTTGGGACAATCCTTTCCCCAGGAGAATCTCGACCATTTTTACAGCTACCTGGATCAAACCGTCCAAGATATCCTCACCAGCCCCAAGCTAAACGACTGGTTACAGAATCTGCTGAGCGAGAAAATAGACCAGTTCTTGGCGGAGAATAAGGCCCCCAGCGACCTGGTTCCCGATGAGATCATCGAGTTTATCTGTACAAAACTTGAGGAGGAGGCCCCGGCCATCTTGAGTAATCTTGCCGGCGTGGTCAGGGAGCCTGAGCTCCAGGAAAATATCAGCAATGCCATCTGCGCGGCCATTGGCAATTTCACGGCTTCCCTAGGTCCACTGGCTGCCATGGTGAGCGGTTTCCTCAGCCCCGACCTCATCAAGGAAAAGGTCCACGGCTTTCTCAACGATAAGGGTGACGAAATTGGCGAATGGCTGGCCAATGAGACCATTCAACAGAAAGTGGCCATCATCCTTAGCACCAAGGTCAAGGAATTCCTCGACACCCCCGTGGCGACCCTTCTCAGCAATGTCAGTGACGAGAAAAAGTCGCAAATCAAAAAAGATCTCACGAAACGCATTGTCGCCCTCATCAGCCATCCGCAAACCGCCAAGGGTTTAACCGGCCTTGCCAAGGAGTTTATTACCAATCAAGCGGATCGACCAAGCGGAGATATCCTCCGCGATGTTCTTGGTCCTCAGGCTATAAGCAATGGTAAGTCCTGGCTTTCAAGGACCATCATTGACAACCTGCGCTCGCCAAAGATCAAGCAACTTCTCGACAATCTCATTGTTGAGAAAATCGAGAAAAAGCTCCTCAACCATCCCATCGGCCCCCTGAATGACATGCTGCCCATGGATGTTCAGGTCTCCATGAATGAGTATGCCCGCACCAAGATCAGCGACCTTCTCATCCGCGAAGTACCAAGCCTGGTTGATTGCCTCAACATCAAGGACTTGGTCACCCAGAAGGTCGATAGCCTTGACCTCATGCGCCTTGAAAACCTCCTCATGTCGATCATGAAGGAACAGTTCAAATACATTAACCTGTTTGGCGCCCTGCTCGGTTTTCTGATCGGTTTGTTAAATTTAATATTCTTACAGATGTAGAGCAATCCTGGCTCTACATCGAGCCACCCCCCAAGCCTCCAAATAAACTTGACTTGTGTTTTTACAGTACTGATAATGAAATCAACTTCTTAATGATTTCAAAACTTGGTGCCCATGAGCATAAAAAACAAG
>JBFFIS010000378.1:0-2655 GCA_041556375.1 Desulfurivibrionaceae bacterium
AGGATAAAGGTCCTGCCGAGATGACCCTGAAGACCGCAGCTGGCAAAAAGCCCGCCGTTTTCCCTCATGCTAAGCATCAGAGCGGCAGCCTTACCTGCGATGACTGTCATAAAGCTCTTGACGTAAAGAAGATGGCTACCAACAAGGACTACGCTCATAAAGAGGGTTGCAAGAATTGTCACAAGACCAAAGGTGCCAAGACCTCTTGTACCACTTGCCATCCCAAGAAGAAAAAAGCCATCGAGGGTTGCTAATCTCTCGCTGTTTTCTTTTTCTAGTTAGATAGCAAAAAGGCTGCCTTTTTTTAGGCAGCCTTTTTTTTATGCCTTCCCCCTTTAAAACAACCTTCTTATTCAGGCCATACTTGCCTGCTGACATTTTTTTGTTATCAAGATATACTCGTGCATCATGTCTTCCCGCCGGCCACCACGCCCCCCCTCAACAAAAACATCTATCTGGCACTGGAATCATTTCCACGTCAGTGTTGTCCTGCTGTCAACAGCTTTACTTCTCACCACTTTTATCGCTTCCCTGCTCTTTGTTTTTGTCACCTTAAACATTCCAGACATTGACTCCCTCACCGTTTATCAGCCCAAACAGACAAGTCTTATCAAGGATAGGCATGGCCGCATTGTCGATCGGGTCTATAGCGAAAACAGAATCGTCATTTCACTTACCGAAATGCCCGATCTCCTTCCCAAGGCCTTTATTGCTTCGGAAGATGCCCGCTTTCTGGAACACCCCGGCGTTGACGCCTGGTCCATTGCCAGGGCAATCATCAACAATATCAGGGCCGGTGGCAAGAGCCAGGGCGGTTCCACCATTACCCAGCAGGTCGCACGCGCTCTTCTTCTGAGCAGGGAAAAAACCTATATTCGCAAATTCAAAGAGGCAATCCTCGCCTATCGGATTGACCAGGTCCTCACCAAGAAAGAAGTGCTCCACATCTACCTTAACCAGATTTACCTGGGGGAGAAGTCCTATGGTGTCGAGGCTGCCGCCTACACTTACTTCGGCAAGAAGGCCGCGGAACTGAGTCTGGCTGAGATTGCCATTCTTGCCGGCCTTCCCCAGGCACCAAGCCGCTATTCCCCCTTCCATAATTATGCCGCAGCCAAAAACAGACAGGGCTATGTCCTTAACCGCATGGCGGCTGAAGGCTTTATCAGCTCGTCAGCCGCCAAAAAGGCCTTTGACCAACCCCTCCTCTGGGCGCCCCGCCAAAATGGCCACCCGGAAGCGCTCTACTTCCTGCAATTTGTCCGTAATGACATTACCAAACGCTATGGCCGGCAAATGCTCTACGAAGGCGGCCTGAGCATAGAAACGACCCTTGATCTGTCGCTCCAAAAGCAAGCAGCCCAGTCAATTAACAAGGGCGTAGCCTCTTGGGCCTTGCGCAGCGGCAGAGGGAGACGCATCACGCCGCAGGGCGCTCTGGTAGCCATGGAAAGCAGAACAGGCAAGGTTAGGGCCCTTACCGGTGGTGTTGATTTTGCTAAAAGTCAGTTTGACCGGGCAACCCAAGCCAAAAGACAACCCGGCTCTGCCTTCAAACCGCTGGTCTTTGCTCAGGCTTTCAGCACCGGCTTCAACCCGGCTTCTGTTGTGATGGACGAGCCTCTCCACCTGCCCGGTCATCGCGACGGTATCTTCTGGCAGCCCAAAAATTTCTCCGGGAAATCCTACGGTCTGACAACCCTGTGCACCGCCCTCATCAAATCGCGGAATATCGTCAGCATTAAACTTCTTCAGGAAATAGGAATTCACAATGTCATCTTCCTGGCGCGCAAGATGGGGATTAAGTCGAGCCTGCACCCCAACCTCTCCTTAGCCCTGGGAGCCTCTGAACTTTCGCTCCTAGAACTCACATCGGCCTACACAACATTTGCCAATCAGGGCAAGTACTGTCGACCCATTCTTATTGACCGGATCCGTGACCCATATGGCCGGATCTTGGAAAATAATATTCCCCGCCAAAACAGCGCCCTTGATGAACGGGCCGCCTACCAGGTGACCCGACTTCTGCAGGACGTGATCAGCCACGGTACCGGCAAAAATGCCTGGGGGCTACCAGGGGATTCTGCCGGGAAAACAGGCACAGCTGATCAAAACATGGATGCCTGGTTTATTGGCTACACCCCCAGCCTGGTTACCGGCGTCTGGATGGGCTTCGATGTTAAGCGCAATTTAGGAAAAAGAGAAACAGGAGGCAGGGCCTGCGCCCCTATTTGGCTTGATTTTATGAAAAAAGCCATGGCAGGCATGAAAGCAGAACGCTTCACCGTTCCGGCAGGTATTACCTTTTTGCCCACTGACCGCAAGACAGGGTTTTACGATCCCGCCATTCGCAACAAGGCACGCTGGCTGCCTTTTTGGACCAGGGACATTGAGACCCAGAAGGCAAACAGGGGTACTGGCAACTACGCCCTGACAGCACAATAAAAAACCCCACTTTCTACTGAAAGTGGGGTTTTTTATTGTGCTGTAAAAAAATTGCTCGCTGCTACTCTTTGAGCTCATCCATACCGTGATAGACAACGGTGAATTTTTTCTTCAGTTCGCTGGTAAGATCTTCGCAATCACAGCCCTCTTCGGCGATGATCCTGATGGCCACCCTCTTGAAACCGGCAGGGGCATCCTCAAAAGAGGTCA
>JBFFIS010000379.1:0-2649 GCA_041556375.1 Desulfurivibrionaceae bacterium
GTGACCTTCTGTTCAATATCCGGGTCTTCGTAGCTGTTACAGTTATTGCCCTCGTCCCAGGCGCCATCGATATAATCGGCCAGATCAAACCGGCTGTTGTACTCCCAGGCCCTGACAATTTTCTTGTTTTTCAAGGAAGCAATAATCTGAATTTCACAGGTGACGTATGGCCGGCTGAAGAAGTTGGCGATTACGCCTTTTAGCGGATCATTTTCTTTAAGCAAGACCTTATTCCAAAAGCGCCAGCCATTAAGGTTGGCTGCCAGGTCGGCATAGGAAAAGATGCCGGTGGTGGCATAACCAAATTTGCCCGCCTCCTGCTCCCGGCCCCACTGCAGCGCCTGGTCAAGATTGTCCTTCTGGTAGGCGCTTAACTCAAAATAGTGCCAGCCCTCAGCAAAGAAATGACCAAGCTTATCGAGGCCGACAAGGTGGCCGTCAAGGCGCACGACATCACTGAGCTCCTTCAAATTCAGGGAAAACCCCTCCACATAACTTATGTCGCGGTAAATGGAGTCTTTTAAGGCCAACGAGTAACTGTGGCCGGCCAGCAGACTGCGGAGTTGCTTATCAAGGCCGTAGCCCTTCAGTCCCCAGGAGGCGGTAAAGGATTGAAAAATGGCCTTGCGCAGCTCGGCATAGAGAACCTCTTGATCACAAAAATCCTCGCTGTCCATATCGGCAAAATCATCCTGCTTGCCGTTGGCCTTGTCGACCCCTTCCTGCAGCCGTTGATTAAAGATGGTGTTGAGAGTCGCCAGGCTATTTCCGAGCTCCAGGTCTCTCGGCGTGACGCTGTCGATCTCAGCGGCAAAACCACCTGGAAGGCCCCAAAAGCTTATTAACAGCATGAAGATTATTATTTTTTTCATAACAACACAGCGGGGATAATTAAGGTCGACCTTCAGCCGTCATTGTCGTAGCGGCGCAAGTCCCTGTGGCGCAACGGGGGTTACTGGACTTCCGCGGCGCGGAAATGACGGGCGCTGAGAATTAGTGCGGGATATATGCACGAGCACCAGTCCTTGCTGGCAACCCCTGTTCTCGGCCCTACTCCACAGAAAAAAAGCTTTAGCGCGCCGCCAGCTCAGCTCGCCCTCAGGGCGCGCAGCCGGTGCAGGAGGGGGGGATGGGAGTAGTGAAAAAAGACATAGGCCGGGTGCGGCGTCAGATTGCTGAGGTTGTTGACGGACAGCTTCTTCAAGGCCGAAGCCAGGGCGGCAGCGTCAAAATGCTGGGCGGCAAAACGATCGGCCTCATACTCATTCCTGCGCGAAAAGCTGTGCATACCCAGCCCCATGACAATGGAGAGCGGCGAGTAGAGCAGGGCAAAGCTGACCAGGGCCAGATGGAAGCTGTGGATGTCGGCCCCCAGGGCCTGGGAGAGAAGCGGGCTGGCAATAAACAACGACAGGACATAGAGCATGATCCCGGTTTGACAGAGGCCGGCGATAATACCCTTAACGGTGTGCTTTTTCTTATAATGGCCGATCTCATGGGCCAAGACCGCCACCAGCTCCTCGACCTCCAGGTCGTTAATCAAGGTGTCATAGAGGACGATGCGCTTCTTGGCGCCCAGGCCGGAGAAATAGGCGTTGGCCTTGGTGGAGCGCCGGGAGCCGTCAATGACAAAGACATTATCAAGCTCAAAGCCGGCCTTGGTGCTGAAGGCCTCGATTGCCTCCCGCAGGGCGCCCGGCTCCAGGGGGGTCTGCTTATTAAACAGCGGCACGATGAGGCTGGAGTAGAACATGGCCATAAAGACCATAAAGCCACTCATGAGCAGCCAGGCATAGATCCAGAAACTCTCCTGGGTGGCCTGGTAAAACCAGATCACCGCCGCCAGCAAAGGGCCGCCCAGCAAAACGGTGAGCAGCCAGCCCTTGAGCTTATCGGTGATAAAGGTGGCCATGGTGGTCTTGTTAAAGGCAAAGCGTTCCTCCAGGACAAAGGTGTGATAAAGGCCAAAGGGCAGCGAGAGGATTTCCGAGACCAGAAAGAGCAGGCCGAAAAAGAGCAGGGAGACCAGGAGTTCGCTCTGCACCATACTGCGGGCCAGTTCGTCGATATAGGCGAAGCCGCCAGCCAGGAGCAGGGCCAGAAGGATGACAACCTTGAGGCTGGCCGTGATCAGATCAAAGCGGCAGTTTGCCTTGGTGTACTCCTGGGACTGGTGATACTTGTCGTCGCTGTAGATGCCCTTGACCTCCTCAGGGAGCTCGGTGGAGATATTCCGGCAGTTAAGAAAGCTCAGGGTTCTTTCCAGGAGGAAATCTACGATGACGATGGCAATGATGATGGAGAGGATGGTCGTGGGCATGGGGTTCAGGGCTCTCTAGAGAGGGGTAATGGTTTGGTTTTCGTGGTGATAAGGATGAGGCATTATGATTGGCGGGGCAGGAATAAGCAAGAGGGTGTTTGGCCTGGGGAGCAAGGAAACATTCTTTGTTGCCTGTCTTTTATGTCACTTTTTTCTTGGCCAAAAAGTTACATAGCCAGTGAAACAGGCGAAAAGGGCACCCCTAACAGCCCTGGCCCCCGGCAATATCAGGTGCAAAACCCTTGTGCGGTATTAATCAAGCATGGTGCCCCCAGGACGTAATGCGTTTTTCAGGGGTTATTTTGTCACAAGTTCTGCTGCGGCCAACA
>JBFFIS010000380.1:0-2643 GCA_041556375.1 Desulfurivibrionaceae bacterium
CAGGTACCGGATCACCAACATGGCCCAGCTCAAGGAGGCCCGCCTTGCCGCCCTTTTTGATGTCAGCGGCGACGGCAAGGCAGATCTGGCCGGCTGCCCGCCGGGCTGGGGCTGCGAACGGGTCATCGAGCATCAGCTCAGCAGTTTTGGCCTGCGCGACACCGTCACCCATAACCAGGGGGAATACGGCGCCATCATTGCCGAGACCATTACCCGTTATCAGGAGGGCAAACCGGTGCTCTACTACACCTGGACGCCCTATTGGGTCAGCGGCGTGCTGGTGCCGGGCCGCGATGTCGTCTGGCTCGAGGTCCCCTTTTCCTCCCTGCCCGACAACCGTAGCGTTGATACCACCCTGGCCAATGGCAAAAATTACGGTTTTGAGATCAACAACCAGAATATCGTCGCCAGCCAGCAGTTCTGTGCCGCCCATCCGGATGCGGCCAAGCTCTTTGCCGTTATGCAGATCCCGGCTGCTGATATTTCAGCCCAGAACCTGAAGATGCGGGAGCGCGGTGAGGGCAGCTGGCAGGCCTGTGAGCAGCATGCCGAGGCCTGGATCAAGGCCCATCAGCAGACCTTTGACCGCTGGCTTGAGGCGGCTCGGGCTGCGGTCCGGTGAGGAGGGCAGGGCAAAGCCTGTGAGCCGCTGAAAACCAAGCAATTTTGTGTTGACAAAGAGCGCTTCGAGTGGTCTGGTAATACGAATTTCAAGAGCGTGTTACCGCGCTGTGTGGACACCTATCGCTGACCACTGCAGGGGTTGGCAGAGATGGGCACCCAGGCAGCGTTTTTTTTAATCCGCAGGTAACACAAATAATATTTTTGTAACACAGGGGGCGGGCCTTGGCCTGGCAGCCCTTATCACAGAGCAACGGAGAGATAATAATGATCAGAAAACGGATTTTCAGCCTTGCTGCCGCCGCCCTGGTGGCAGGCGCCGCCGCCCCGGCCATGGCCCATTTCGGCATGGTGATTCCCTCCAGCAATATCGTCAGCCAGCACAACAAGACCGTTGAGCTCACCCTGTCCTTTTCCCATCCCTTTGAGATGATCGGTATGGATCTGACCAGGCCGGCCCAGTTTTACGTGGTTGTCGATGGTAAACGCCAGGACCTGGCATCCAGCCTGAAAAAGGCCGGGGTCATGGGCCATCAGGCCTGGCAGACCTCCTACCGGGTCAAACGGCCCGGCGTCTATCAGTTTGTCATGGAGCCCAGCCCCTACTGGGAGCCGGCAGAGGATCTGTCGATTATCCACTACACCAAGACCATTGTCGCTGCCTATGGCGCTGATACTGGCTGGGATGAGCCGGTGGGCCTGGCCACCGAGATTGTCCCTCTGACCCGGCCCTTTGCCAACTATAGCGGTAACAGCTTCAGCGGCCAGGTGCTCTTGAACGGTAAGGCCGTGGCCAATGCCGAGGTCGAGGTGGAGTTCTATAATGAGGATGGCCGCCTGCAGGCCCCCAGTGATTACCATATCACCCAGGTTGTTAAGGCCGATGACAAGGGTATCTTTACCTTTGCCTGTCCGCGTGTGGGCTGGTGGGGCTTTTCGGCCCTGAACGAGGCGGACTATACCCTGGCTGATCCCAGTGGCCAGGCCAAGCCGGTGGAGCTGGGGGCGGTGTTGTGGATTTATATGGATGGGTATGGTGAGAAATAAGAGGGGAGAACTGGTGGAACACCTTGATTAGATAGAACTTTTTCGATGTAGACGTTCTGGGAGGGCCCGACCACGAAAAATCGAGGTCTGGCCCCTTTTTTTTGTCCAGGGATTTTCTGTAAAATTTGTTGATATCGTGAGGAAATTTTAAGAGGAAAAAATCATCTTGATTTAAAAAAGAGCGCTGTGATAGCCTGACATTCTAAGAGGTTATTTAGTGGAGTTTTGTTTGTTCATTCGTATTGTAATTTGTTAACGCAAAGGAGAGTCGCTATGAAAATGAAACATTTTGGAGTCGGTATCTTATTGTTAAGCGCTATGGTGTTCATGGCAACTGGTTGTTTTGCCGGTGAAGGAAGCAGTGAAGGGGTGACGATGTCGGGAGAGAAACACAAGAAAGCCTACCCCAAGGGCCATGATCGCAGTAAGGGCAAAAACTGCTATTACGACTCTGAGCTGGATGTTTTTCTCTGCCCCTTTGAACCCGGTACCAGTACCAAAGGGGTGACGATGTCGGAGAAAAAACATAAGGAAATGTTCCCCCATGGTCATGATCGGAGCAAAGGCAAAAACTGCTTTTATGATTCTGAGCATGATGTCTTTCTCTGTGCCTTAGGAGACGAGCCAAGAGTCCGTACGCCTGGGGTCACAATGTCTGGCGAGAAGCATAAGAAGATGTTTCCCCATGGCCATGATCGCAGTAAGGGCAAAAACTGCTATTATGATGAAAAGAATGATGTTTTTCTCTGCCCCTTTGAAGGGAAATAGCCCCGTGAAATAAAGGGGGAATTTATTGCAGAGTGTTTTAAGAGCCGAGAGGGGATTAGTGGGCTTTTCATGCCTGGCATGAGAGGAGCTGCACCAAGGGCTGATCCGCGCGGCAAGGTTAAGGCGGTGGAGTTGTAGACTCTGCCGCCTTTTTTTGTTTGCAGCAGGTGGGGGAATTTTTTTAGCGGTGCTTGGCAATAGCTGTCG
>JBFFIS010000381.1:0-2633 GCA_041556375.1 Desulfurivibrionaceae bacterium
AGTATTTTGCTCTTATTTTCATGGGTTATATGGGTGGTCAGCTCAGCAATGCCCTCGCCTTTAGCGATCAGGGGCAGGCTGAGCAGGTTCTTACCTTTGCGGAGATTGGTGTCCCAGCGTATTTCCCGGCGGCCCGGAAAGCCTGCCATCTCGACCTGGGGCGGCAGCTCGATAATGACATGGGCCTGGAGCAGATCGCGGGGGGCATTAACAACAACCTGTACCAGGCGCTGCTCATTGATCTTGATACTGATGGCCTGCTGGTCCGCTGGCGCCGGTGGCCTGAGCTGGTCAAAAGGACCGGCCACTATGAGCCACAGGGCCAGGCAGGCGGCAACGGCGCCTCCCCAGTAGGGCATACGTTGTTTAAGGCTTTGCTTGGTATGGCGAGCCCGGGCCGTGGCCAAGGTGCGTTTGACAAAATCTTTGCTTGGCGGTGGCACAGGCAGGCTGCGCAACTCGGCCAGCAGTTCAGCCTCCTGGCGAAACTCCTGACGGCAGTCGGGGCAACGGTCAAGGTGGCCCTGGAGCTCGGCAGCATCCTGGGGCCTCATGGTTTTGCCCAGAAAGTCATCTATGTTTTTTAGAGCGTGTTCACATTTCATCATATTCAACCTTTATACTTACTAACGGTTACTGGCCGGAAAGGGTTCCCTGGTCGAGGAAATTTCGTAAGGAGGCCCGGGCCCGGTGAATTCGCGACTTCAAGGTTCCCACCGGGGTGTCGAGAATTTCTTCGAGCTCGGGCAGGGTATAGCCCTCAACATAGTAGAGCAGGCAGAGGTGGCGTTGATCCTTGTTTAAAGAGGCGATGGCTGCCAGCAGGCGTTTTTGCGTTTCATTTTTTTCCATGTTCTCCTCGGGGCCTTTTTCCGGACTGGCAATGAAATCGAGGATATCCACCTCGTTGTTTTGGCCCTTGGCCACCAGGTGGAGAGGAGAGCGCGTATTTCGCCGCTGCTGGTCGAGAAAGGTTCGATAAAGGACCTTGGCCAACCACGGCCCCGGTTTCTCTATGCCAAGCAACTGGCGGCGCTTTGGGTAGAGCTTGACCAGGACGTCTTGGACCAGATCTTCAGCGTCAGAGCCGCTGCCGGTAAGGCGGTATGCCAGGCGATAGAGCCTGAGCATATGGGGCCTTAAGATCGACTCAAAGTCAGCAGTCTGGCTGAAAGAATGTATGAGGCTGATTACTTTTTCCATAAAACGTACATTCATAAACGGCCAAACCTGTAAAATGGTTCCCTGCCTCCTGCTAAAAAGAGGAGATTTGCTGGGGCAGGTGAGCTCTGGCAGGGAGAAAAAAGTTTTAAAAAAAATAAGAAGATAAGGAACCTTTTATGATTTTTCTCGTGTTTAAAAAGTAAAGAGAGAACAAAAATCAGCAAGATATTTTTTATTCCAGCTGACTGAAGGGGGGCTTTGATTATGGGTTATTATGTGTCATCTCTGGCCATGCTGAAAAGCGGTAAATGTCCCCATGCCTTCTCGTGCTTGAAGACAGGGAAATGTGCCAGTCCTTCGCGATGCGAAGTGGCAGAGGTCGACGAGACCATGCTGTTGCTTAAAAACAGTGAGCCCCTGGAAGCATGCCCCTACCGGCTGGGGATCGATACCAGGCAGTTTTGCATATGCCCGACTTTTGTCGCTCTTCATCAACAAAAACAGTTTATGAATGAAAAGCCTTACCTGGGTAAGCCCAGGGCGAAAACATATGTCAATGAAGGAGAATACCATGAAAAGTAAGAAGATTTTCGTTGTTATGTTGTTTTGCTGTCTAAGTCTGACCGCCACCTCGGCCATGGCCCGCGGCGGTGGCGGTGGCGGCAGAGGAGGGGGAAGCATGGGCGGCGGTTTTAATGGTGGAGGCGGTAACAGCGACAACCACTATCAAAATCGTTATGAGCACCAGCACGAGTATCGCAAGAATGGTGAGAAAACCGGTGATCAGGACCGAGATCGCGAGCGTTACCGGGATTCGGATCTGGAAAAGGACACGGCCAAGCAAAAGGCCAAGGGCAAATAACAAAAGCGTACAACCTACATACCAAGAAGAGATTGAGGTTCCCATGCCCCCATGGGAATTTCTTTGAGGCCGCCTCCCCTTTTGTAGGGGAGGCGGCCTTTTTTATGGTTGGCTCCTGCAACCAAATTCTCCTGGCAACGTTAAAGAGATATGGCAGGCAGTGTCGATCTGGCCGCAAGGATCTTTGGAGGTCCACGTCCAGGCCTTGATCATGCTGTCTTTTCCTGCCCCCTGGAGGCTGATAACCCGTTGGCCGGGGTGAGCATTTTTTTAACAAGAGGAGATGTACCATGAAAAAGATCGTAACCACCTGTGTCCTTTGCCTGGCCCTGGCTGCAAGCCCTGCTCTGGCCCACCATCCTGCCGCTGACATTGTTGATCCGGAAATATACGAGATGATCGATGCCATGGTGGCTGATACCCCCCATGCCGATCTGGTCTTTGACGAGGACATGGGGACAACCACTATAATTGCCGACTCGGTGAGTGCGGCGGAAGATCTCATTGATGACGGTTTGCTGGCCACCCTTTCGCTGCTGGACGATGACGTCACGGTTACCGTTACCTTTGGCGAGGAGGTAGAGGCAGAAAGCACCAGCGTTGATGG
>JBFFIS010000382.1:0-2627 GCA_041556375.1 Desulfurivibrionaceae bacterium
GGTCACACTGATATTAACCGGATTGCCATTACGGATGACCGTGAGGTTGGGACTGATGGAGACCTCGCAATCGGTAAAGGCATAGAGGGCCCTGATGGTATCCTCAGCATAAATACCGCGGGGGAGCTTGATCTCTATCTCCACCTCTTCAGCGGTATAATCGTTAATGGAGTGGATCTTGATCTTGCCCTGCTTAGCCGCCTTTTCGACACTTTCCATGATGGATTGGGTGGTGGTCGAATGGGGAATCTCCTTGATGAGGATGGTCTTTTCATCCTTTTCTTCAATGCGGGCCCGGCACTTCAGACGGCCATTGCCATCCTCATACCCCGAGACATCAAGGGTACCGCCTTTCACGAAATCTGGAAAAATCTGCACCTCCTTGTCGCGGAGGATATCCTTCTGGGCCTCAAGGACCTCGACAAAATTATGAGGCATAATCTTGGTTGCCATACCAACGGCAATACCTTCGGCACCCTGAAGCAGGAGCAAGGGGATCTTACTCGGCAGGGTAACCGGCTCCATGAGACGACCGTCATAGGATTCGCTGAAGGTGGTGAGATCCTTATTAAAAAGGGTCTCTTTTGCCAAGGGTGACAGGCGACATTCGATATAACGTGCCGCCGAAGCACCATCACCGGTGTAGATGTTACCGAAATTACCCTGTTGGCTGATAAGATAGCCCTTGTTGGAAAGATTGACCAAAGCGGCATAGATGGATTGATCGCCATGGGGATGGAGCTTCATGGTATCGCCGACCACATTGGCCACCTTATTGAAGCGGCCGTCATCCATATTGGCCAGGGTCTGCATAATCCGGCGCTGGACGGGTTTAAGACCGTCACTGATGTCCGGGATGGCCCTCTCCTTAATGACATAGGAGGTATAATCAAGGAAGTTTGTGTCAAAAAGCTGATGCAAGCCGCCGTAATCTTCAAGATGATGCATAGAGGACCTCGCCTTTAAACCAGATTTCTCATGATATATTCTTTACGGTCAGGGGTGTTCTTGCCCATATAAAAGGAGAGCAGCTTGGGAACCTCTGAAAGACGATCGATATTGACCTGCTGCAGGCGAATATCTTCGCCGATAAACTGTTTAAACTCTGGGGGCGAGATCTCGCCAAGGCCTTTGAAGCGGGTAATTTCCACCTGCTTCTTCACCTTGCCGCGCCCGGCCAGCTTGTTTATCGACTTCTCCTTCTCTTTGTCGGAATAACAGTAGATGGTCTCCTGCTTGTTACGAACCCTGAAGATGGGCGTTTCAAGGATATAGACATGACCAAGTTTCACCAATGGTTCAAAATAGTGGAGAAAGAAGGTGAGGAGAAGGTTTCTGATATGGAGACCATCGACATCGGCATCGGTGGCCAGAATAACCTTATCAAAACGAAGATGACCAACGGATTCCTCAATATTGAGGGCACGCATGATATTGTACATCTCATCGTTCTTGTAAAGCAGGTCAAGCCTGTGGCCATAGACGTTCATCGGTTTACCCTTGAGGGAAAAAACCGCCTGGCGCATGGGATCACGGGAACTGACAATGGAACCGGAGGCCGACTGGCCCTCGGTGATAAAAATCATGTTCTCGCGACCAGGAGGAGATGGCTTGGCCTTGGTGGGATGATATTTACAGTCTTTGAGGTGGGGGATGCGGTACGTGACCTTTTTGGCCTTGGCCTTGGCCTCCTTGCGGACATTCTGCAACTCTTTACGTATCCGGGCATTCTGCTGAATCTTGTGGACCATGACCTCAGCCAGGTCGGTATCTTTATACAGAGAATCACAGACAAACTTGCGGACACGGTTGATAATATCGGCCCGGATATCAGTATTGCCCAGCTTGTTCTTGGTCTGCGATTCGAAAATAGGCTCAACCACCTTAACGGCAATGGTGCCGACAATTCCCTCACGGACATCATTGCCGGAAAATTTCTTGCCGGTGAACTCATTAAAGCCCTTTAAAATACCCTCACGATAAGCGGAAAGATGGGTGCCGCCCTCGTTGGTATAGGTGCCGTTGACGAAGGAGAAATAGGACTCGCCATAGCCATTTATATGAGTAAAGGTGAGCTCCAGGGTATCGTCCCGAAAATGGAGGGGATCGTAAAGCTGGCTATCTTCGATCTCGTTGGCCAGCAGATCAAGAAGACCATTTTCCGAGTAAAACTCCTCATCGTCAAAGAGAAGTTTCAGTCCAGCGTTGAGATAGGCATAGCGCCACAATCTCTTTTTTATAAAATCGAAATTATAGGCATAGCCTTTAAAAATATCTGGGGCAGGCATAAACTCGATCAGGGTGCCATTTTTCTCCTTGGTCTTGCCATTGTCCTGGTCAACAAGGGTACCATCTTTGAAGGTGGCGGAGGCAAACTCGCCGTCACGAAAGGCAACTACATTAAAGGCGCTGGACAGGGCATTGACCGCCTTGGTACCGACCCCATTAAGGCCAACGGAAAACTGAAAGACATCGCTGTTATATTTGGCACCGGTATTAATCACCGACACACACTCGACAATTTTTCCCAGAGGGATACCGCGGCCATAGTCGCGAACAGTCACGACGCCGGAATCGTCGATGGAAATATCGATTTTTTTACCGGCCCCCATAATGAACTCATCAAC
>JBFFIS010000383.1:0-2626 GCA_041556375.1 Desulfurivibrionaceae bacterium
CACAGGGAAAAACTTAAGGGAAAAGAGACGGCTGATAGCTTCAGGAATAGCTTCCTGGATGAGCCAGATTGATATTATTTATCGACAATCCCTGTTAGAGATTCATTGTTCCATAATGTAAATGCGACCGCAATCAAGATCGCCAAATCACGTACGCTAAGGAGAAGAAATGAAGATTTCCAAAAAAGCATGGTTAAGCACCCTTACCGCTGGAGCCCTCACTGCTGGTGTCGCTGCTACCAGTATGGCTGGCCAAACCTATGACGCTACTTTTTACGTTGCTGCTATGGGCGGTCATTTTGCTAAAGCCGTGTGTACCATCGATCCTGCAGCTGAAACACCTATTCAGTGCAACGAACTGACCAAAATCGATATCGGCGACGGTGCTTCTCATCCCGTCCACGATGCACGTATCGATTATAAAGATCGCAACACCATGTACTGGTCAACCTACAAGCTTGATCCTGCCACTGGCATGACCCATGTTGGTAAAACCGATCTGCGTACTGGCGAAGTTATTCAGGATGTTAACGTTCCCACCCCTAAGCAGGTCCAGGTTACCAAAAAGATGTACTGCGCCTCCGGCCAGACCAAAGATTACTTCATGCCCATCACCATGGCCAATCCTGCTTACATCGATGTCTTTTCCAAAAAAGACCTTGAGCGTAAACACACTGTCTTTCTTGAAGGCACCGAGGCTGACCCCAAAGTACCTTATAAGTATTTCCATGGCACCACCTCTCCGGACATGAGCAAGATGCTCATCACCATCAACGAGAGCGATTCCACCTCCCTTGCTAATTACGGCACCGGCGTTGGCAAGATGCACCTGAAGATGCTTGATGCCAAGGCTCTTGAAAAAGGTCAGGTAAAACTTCTGGCCTCCGGCGTTGCTGATGGTAACAAGAAGAAGACCATTTCCTTCCGCCAATACTGGTCCAACGACTCTTCCATGATTGCCAATGCCACCGGCGACATCATGTTCCTTATCGATGCCAACACCCTGGAAACCATCGATGCTGAGACCATGCCTCCCCTGGAAGAAACCCATGACGCCATGTTCACCCCGGATGACAAATATGTTGTTGTAACATCCAGAACAAAGTCCATCTTTGCCGAGGACTGCCAGGATCGCACCAAGCCTGCTCCTGATGAGTACCTGATGGACGGCCAGCTCAAGCTTTATGATGTTAAGGCCAAGAAATTCGTCGGAAAGGCAACCTCTGTATGTCTTGCTTGCCATGACGAAGAAATCGGCGCTGGCGAAGACGGCGTCCATGCTGTATTATGCGGTCTTGATGCAGAATACAAAAAATAGAGAGTAATCTCTCCATCGTTATATTCAGTAAAGAAAGGGGGACTTAGGTCTCCCTTTCTTTTTTATTTGTTCTTGAAGGTGTTTTATATGTCCAGTCCTGGTCGCCTCCCCCTACCTTTAGTGGCATGGAAGGGTTTTTCCCGAAAACTGTTTCGCAATATCGTTCTCGTTATCGCTGTGAGTCTTCTGGTGGCTCTTCTTGTTTTCGCCCTGCTGTTCAAGCATGCGGTCCAGGAGGATCTTGATCAGGCAACCAAACGTCTGGGGGCCGATATTGTTATTGTGCCCTCTAAGGCAAAGTCCATGGCAGAGGAGTTTATCCTCGAGAGCAAAGAGAAGATTTTCTACATGGACAAGGATATATATGAGCAGATCAAGGACATGGAGGAGATTTCCGCCTCCACCTACCATGTCTACCTCAATACCCTTGATTCCGGCTGTTGTTCCATCATTGAAGGGCAGATTATCGCCTTTGATCAGGACAAGGATTTTGTCATCAAGCCGTGGATGCAAAATGCTCCCCCCCTGAAAAAGGGAGAGGTCTATGTCGGCAACTATGTCTGGGAATATTTAGGCCTCATTGACACCATGGCCCTTTTCGGCAACGAGATAAAAATGGTAGACCACCTTGAGGTCACGGGTACCGGTCTTGACCATGGCCTATTCATGCGCCTCGAAGACCTTGATGATATTACTGACGAGGCCTTGGGCATCTATAAACGCGGCCAGATATCCATCATCTTTCTGAAAATTAAGCAAGGGTACGATATTGAACGGGTGGTAGGCAAAATTCGCGACATTAATCCGCGTATCGGTATCATGACTCGGGGTAATATCGGCGCCGACGTCCGGACCACCCTGCGCGACATTGTTCGCGTCTTCACCATTACCATTCTCATTTCATCACTCTTGGCCATCCTTCTGGCCTGGTCGACCTTTTCGGCCCTGGCCAACGAACGTCGCCGCGAGGTTGGTATTCTGCGGGCCTTAGGCGCCCAAAAATCACACATCGTCTCTCTGTTTATAAGCGAGGCCTTTTTTATCAGTTTCATCGGCGCTGGCCTGGGTATCTTTATCGGTCATTATCTTATTTATATTCTGGCTGGGGATTTCCACCTTCTTAAGACCCTGGGTGCCGAATCGTTGTTATCAAGCAGGAACCTGATTGTCAGCTCCGTCGGTTTCCTGGCCGGAGTCGTGATCTGTCTTACCGGTGCGGCCCTGCCGGTCTTCCGCCTGGCTCGTCTGGAGCCACTTCTGGCCATCAAGGAAGAATAAAGAGATATGTCCCGAAGGGAGAATGCCTAG
>JBFFIS010000384.1:0-2619 GCA_041556375.1 Desulfurivibrionaceae bacterium
AAGGCCATGGCCGAGTTTGGTCTGGCTGACTATCAGGAGCTTGCTGTTTTTTCCGGTAAACTCCTTGAGGGCCGCAACTGCAAACACCCCTTCTTGGATCGTCTCTCCAAGATTGTTCTCGCTGATTATGTCACCCTGGAAACCGGTACCGGCTGCGTACATACCGCCCCCGGTCATGGTCGCGAGGATTATATCACCGGCCTCAACTATGATCTTGAGGTCCTGAGCCCGGTGGACAACCATGGCGTCTTTACCGAAGAGGCCGGCGCCTATGCCGGCATGAACATCAAGGATGCCAACCCGGTGATCTGCGAGGACTTGGCCACCAGCGGCCACCTCCTTGCCAAGAATGACATGGGCCATAGCTACCCCCATTGCTGGCGCTGCAAGAAGCCGGTGATCTTTCGGGCCACCGAGCAGTGGTTCATTGGTATGGAAAGCAATCATCTCCGCGATAAGGCCCTGGCCGCCATTAAAGAGGTGGACTGGACGCCAAGCTGGGGTATGGAGCGCATCCACGGTATGGTGGAGAACAGGCCGGACTGGTGCCTGTCGCGCCAACGGGCCTGGGGTGTGCCCATCACCGCCATTATCTGCGAGAAATGTGGTGATATCATGAACACCGACAAGGTTAACGAGCGTATCAACGAACTCTTTCTTAAAGAGGGCGCTGATGCCTGGTTTGCCCATGATGTGAAGGAGTTTACCGGCGAGGATATGGTCTGCTGGTGCGGCTCAACCGAGTTTCGCAAGGAAGAGGACATTCTTGACGTCTGGTTTGACTCCGGGGTCAGCTACGCCGCCGTTCTTGAGGAACGCGGTCTGCCAACGCCTGCCGATCTCTATCTTGAGGGCTCTGACCAGCATCGCGGCTGGTTCCAGAGTTCGCTGCTGGCCTCGGTGGGAACCCGCGGCACTGCCCCCTATAAAGGGGTGCTCACCCACGGCTTTGTGGTCGATAAGGACGGCAAAAAGATGTCCAAGTCGGTGGGTAATGTCATCGCCCCTGAGGAGATCATCAAGAAATACGGGGCTGAGATCCTCCGCCTCTGGGTATCCTCTGAGGATTACAGTGACGATATCAAGATCTCCGACGAGATCTCCAAGCAGCTCTCTGATGCCTACCGTAAGATCAGAAATACCATCCGCTACCTGCTCAGTAATCTCGGCGATTTTAATCCGGCCACCGACAGTGTCGCCTTCGAGGACATGGAGGAGCTTGACCGCTGGGCCCTGGCTCAGTATGAGCGCATGAAGCGCCGGATTCGGCGCGGTTACGACTCCTATGAGTTTCACCACGTCTACCATGGGCTCCAGCATTTTTGTACGGTGACCATGAGTAATTTCTACCTCGATATCATCAAGGATCGTCTCTATTCGGAGCTGCCTGCCTCCCGCCTGCGCCGCTCCGCCCAGACCGTGCTCTATGAGGTCTTGGTCGGCATGTTGAAGCTGATGGCGCCGGTGGCAAGCTTTACGGCTGTCGAGTCCTGGGAGTATCTGCCCGCTGACGCCAGCCGAGAGGATAATATCTTCATATCCCTCTTTCCTGAGAATAATGATGCCTATCTCCAGGACGACTTGCATGCCACCTGGCAGCGTCTTCAGGAGGTGCGCGGCGAGATTACCAAGGTGCTGGAAGCGGCCCGACGCGAAAAGACCATTGGCCACCCCTTGGAGGCCGAGGTTGTCCTTGCTGTTGGTCCTGATCTGGCCGCCTTCCTGGCTGATAAATGGCAGACTCTGGAGATGATCTCCAATGTTTCCGTGCTCACCCAGGCTGACGAGCCACCGGCCGGCGCTGTGGCCAGCGACGAGATTGACGGTCTCCACGTCTTGGTCAGGGCGGCCAGTGGTGATAAGTGTGAGCGCTGTTGGACCCGTAGTGACAGCGTCGGCCAGGATGGCGACCATCCAAGCATTTGCGCCCGTTGCCTTGGTGTTATAGGCGAACTTTCATAATTCATCCTTGTAAATACTATGGCATTTCAAGCAACCCGGCTGAACATCAATCTGGCCATGCGCCGTTTTTACTTTATGCTCTCCATCATCTGGGGGGTGGTCGCCCTTGACCAAGCCACCAAGTGGTGGGTCATGGCCACCTTTAAGCTCTATGAGCTGCGGGAGATTATTCCCGGTCTGTTTAACCTGGTCTATCTCCATAATACCGGCGCCGCCTTTAGTCTGCTGTCGTCGGTGGAGGGCGCCTGGAAACAGTGGTTTTTTGTGGTGGTGGCCATTGCGGCCCTGGGTTTTATCCTTGTCCTCTTTAAGCAACACTGCGTGGCCAATATGGCCTACACAGTGGCCCTGGGGTTGATCGGCGGCGGTGCCATCGGCAATCTCATCGACCGCCTGCGTTTTGGCTCGGTGGTGGATTTCCTTGATTTTTACATAGCCGGTCACCACTGGCCCGCCTTCAATGTTGCCGATTCGGCCATCTGTGTCGGTGTCGGTCTTTTTCTTTTTAGGAATCTACGCGACGTTAAGCACGATAAAGAGCAAAAGAATTAATTTCTGCCACGTCAGCCCCTGAAGATACGGAGGCAAAAAGATATTTTTTGTGTGTCTGTTGTTGGCTTGGTGGCAAATAGAGAAAAACAGCATTGCCCCGGCAGT
>JBFFIS010000385.1:0-2610 GCA_041556375.1 Desulfurivibrionaceae bacterium
GCTTCACCCCGATGGGGCATTACCCCGGGAAACCATGCAATTATTACGGGCCTTTGTTGATATTGCAAAAATGGAAGTTCCTGTTCTGCCTGAAACGAAGATGCAACAACTCGCGCCTTTTCTCTCTTCTGATAAAACCCAAATCGATTTAGGCAAGGTTGTCGCTGTGTTGCAAGAAACAGGTCGGATTCCTCCTATTATCGGCGAGCTTGAACCCTTACGGCCCCTGTTTTATTTTAGTAGCGGCGAGAAAGGGGCGCCCTCGACCAAAGGCCCAGAGACCCTGGCTTCGGCCATGCAACAGGTTGTCTCTGAAGAAGCGGTGGCGACGTCAGCCGCTGCAGCAAGGCAGGATGCGGCTATTCCAGCTCGCGTTGCTGGTGGTGCTGCTCCGGTGCCTTTTATTACCAGTGAGGGCCAGGTGGTCAGTCATGTTATGCCCGTGGTGCGAACCCTGGTTGAGGCCGTAGCCCTGGCCCGGGGGGTAAGGGTCGAGGCGTTGAGTTCCCATGACCTTGGTAAGGGGATTGTGGATCTGAGTAAGGTGATGCTCGCTGATGGTAAAATTCCCAATTATATTCGTGAGCTCGAGCCCATGAAACATTTGCTGCAGCCGAATCAGATGATCTGGGCCAAGGGCGATGTCCCTCTTCAGGCCACGACGGCGCAGGCTTTTGTCCAGGGCTTTGCTGGAACGGCCTTGGAGGGCCAAAAGCTTTCGCCCATGCAGCATAATGAAACGGTGCTCAAGGTGTTGGCTGGTTTACAAGGAGCAGAGCCCAAGCCTAACTCATCCAGGTTTTAAAGCAGCTGGTGTCATCCGGGGTGAAGCCGCATGGAGTGGTTGAGGATGATGCAGAGAAGATCGCCCTGAAGCAGCAGGATGTTTCTGCAGGCCTTGCCAAAGCCGCATCCTTTTTTGACTCCCATGCTGTGGTTAACCGTGAGGTTGCCCAGGCGGGGCCGGGGGAGAGCGTTTTGGTGCCTTGTTTCTTTGCCGGTCAGTCGGGCTGGGGGGAGTGGTTGTGGTCCCATGATAGCGAACAGAAAAATGAACAGGGACAAGCCCAGGAGCATCTGGCCTTTTTTCTGGAAATGACAAATCTTGGTCCTGTGGCGATTCAGGTGATACTGGGTGACAATTCCATTGCCGGACAATTTTCCGTGGCCGATGAGACCGTTTATGGCCTGGTGACGGCGGCTCTTCCTTCCTTGGAAGAGAAACTCGCAACCCTTGGTTATGAGGCCCAGTTTAGCTGCCGTAAGAAATCTGTTGCGGTGATGCAGGATATTAAGGATTCATTAGAAACAAGGACCCACGAGTCTGGGCCATCTTCTCTGGTGGATATTCAGGCCTGAGCTCGGTTTTATCCAAGCCAGATCCTGTTCAGGACGATTTTTCTGCTGGACCCAATGCTGAAAGAATAACGGCGACAATTCCAATCCCCAAAAAACAATAATAGGATAGGCGCAAACTGCTGATAAAGGCGGTGGCGTATTGATCCGTGTAATCCTTCATGTCGAGTCCTCCAGTAAAATGAGAGAAAAAGAGGGAAAAGGACAGGCTTGCCAGAGAGATGCCGGCCAGCATGCCAAGGGTTCTGCCTGTGGCGAGTAGGGCGGAAACGGTTCCTGTGTGTTTGTCTGCGGTTTGGCGCAGGACCATGGTTGAGTTGGGTGAGATGAAGAGGGCAAGGCCAAAGCCAAAACAGGTTAAGCGAAAGGCCACCGTCAGGGCTGTGGTGTCCACGGAGAGGGTCGTAAAAAGAAAGAGGCCGAGGGTGCAAAGGCTGAGTCCGAAGGTTGCTACGGTCTTGGCATTCATCATGTCGGCCAGCCAGCCGGCAATGGGGGCCGTAATGAGGGCTGTGATGGGAATGGCCAACATAACAAGGCCGATGGTTGAGCTGGAGGTGTGGAGAACCATACTGAGGTAGAAGGGGGTTAGAATAAGAACCGAAAAGAGGCAAAGAAAAACCATGGTCACGGTGGCTGAACCGATCAGAACCGATTTTTTTTGGAAGAGCCTTGTTGGAATAAGGGGCCGGGCTGATGTGCTATGGCCATTATGTGAGAGGTCGGCTTCTCTACGAATGAATAAAAATAGAGCCACCAGGCTGAGCACGGTGCCAAGACTGATAAGGAGAAGTGGGGTGTTCTGGGTTGTGGCTCGGCTCAGGCTGTAGGTTGTTGACGTCAGCAGAATCCCCCACCACAAACCGCCAAGCCAGTCAAAGGGGTGGTTTGAGTGGGCCACGATTGGTCGGGTGAGTGTCTTTATGGAAATTAAGGCAGCAAGGGTACATATTGGTACGGGTAGGAGAAATAAGGTTTGCCAGGAGTAGTATTCAATAATAAATCCGCCCACAGCTGGTCCTGCCATAAGACCAAGCGCTGTGGCGATGCCCATCAGGCCAAGTGAACGGCCGAGTCGCTCTGCGCCAAAGGCAGATTTGATCATGGCCGGCCCATTTGACATCATCATGGCGGCGCCCAGGGCTTGAATAAAACGGCACGTTACTAAACCCTCAAGGGATGCGGCCTGGGAGCAGAAAAAGGAGCCGCTGCCAAAGATAACAAGGCCTGCGGTGTATAAATTTTCTCGACCAA
>JBFFIS010000386.1:0-2609 GCA_041556375.1 Desulfurivibrionaceae bacterium
ACACGATCTCCCTCAGACTGCCGATCAAGAGGATATACCTGCCCGACATACAAAATAAAAACCCGCTCAAGATACGCACAATTTACAAACTTCTCGATTAACAACTTGCAAACCCATTGTTTTAAGTTGTTAACTTAACAAAGGTGCTTTTAAGAACGAGTTACTCTGCAACAAAAAAGGGAGGAGTACAATTGAAGAAAATTTTATTATCGATGGCACTTGTTTTGGTCAGCGCCAACATTAGCCTTGCAGCTGAAGCCACTGGTGTTGTCGAAAAAAAGGAAACAGCCGCAGGCAACATTGCCCTTGGCGCGCATATCTCAACCCTTGGTATTGGGCCTGAAATATCCCTGGGTCTCTCAGATTACTTTTCGTCCAAAGTGAGCGTAAACTGGGGAGCCTATGATGTTGAGGGAGAAACCGACGATGTTGACTATGATTGTGAACTTGAACTCATGTCTGGCCTGATCACGGCAGAATGGTTTCCATGGGCCGGAAACTTCCACATTGACGCAGGCCTACTGGCAAACGGAAACAATTTTTCAGGAAAAGGCGAGCCTTCCGCCAGCGGGACTTTCACCTTTGACGGTGTAACCTATACAGCCGCTGAAGCTGGTACCGTTAAAGTTGATATTGATTTCGACGACATTGCCCCTTACGTTGGATTAGGATGGGGAAACACCGTCGCCAAAAACAGCAATATCACTTTTTTTGTTAACCTCGGTGTCGTTTTTCAGGGGGAACCGGATGTTTCTATTAAAACCAGCGGCACCCTCGCCAACAATGCCCAATTTCTAGCACGAGTGGAGGCCGAGAAACGAGAACTTGAAGACGACCTGGACAGCTTTGACATCTACCCGGTTATCGCCTTAGGCCTCTCATATAAGTTCTAAACTCCTCTCTGCAAAGCCACAGATAGGCCCGATATCGCTATTTGGCCGACACGAAAGGCCAATCCAACAATCCGGCCAGGGGAACAAAAACATCGGGCTGATGAAAATCTGGGGCCTCTCCGGGAACAGGGGCAGCCGCCAGAAAACGCCTCGTATGCCCCTGGCCACTTACCCCATAGCCATTAACATGACTGAGTTGCTTCGGCAGATCAGCCAGTCCAATATGGATCGCCCCGAGCCATATCTTGTCGCTCACCGTACAATGAACAGATACCGGTTCCACAACCCGCTCCACCTGCCGTACATCACTGAGATAATAGACGAGATAATGACCATGGGGGCCAAGTTCGATTTCAAGATAATGGCCGCCAGCGCCAAGTAAAAAGAGCTCAACCACTTCATAATCCCACAACCCCGGGCATAGACCTGGGGGCGTCGTTGGCGAGGGATCGTTATAAAATGGCGCCTCAACCTGAAGATGTAAGCCATCCTCATCAAGGCCCATAAAGAGATGGGCCTGCTCGGACAAGGAGACTGGCTCACCATTCCACGTTTGATCGATGCGGAGCTTCTTGGCAAACATCTCAGCCTTCCAATTGACTGCGACACCAGTCAATCTGTCGAGCCCGGGCATAATCCATATCCAGATGATAAATATCCTCCGGAAACAGCAGGGCTACCGCGCCAGATTCAAAAACCCGCTTTACCTCGTACTCATCATGGGCAACCCCACGCTGATAAATATAGTTGAGATAACTCTCATTGGTGTGGACAATAAACTCCACCCGCATGCCACCCAGGCGGGCAAAGAACTTGAGCATCTTGGTCGCCTCTGAGCTCCCGGCATTCTTGTTGAGATACCTGGTCTGGGTGGTCAAGGTATCGGAGATATCCTCAAGCACCATGAAGGAGTCGGCGGCAATGGCCGAGCGGGTGAGGTGGGCCTGAAAGGCCTTCACATCAGCAAGGGAATCCAGAACACCGAGAAGACCAAGCTCGTCATCCACCGCCACAGCCGGATTTTCTTCACATTTGCGAATGAGCTTCAACACCTTGGCGGCTGGGGGCTTTTTCCGAATGGAGACATAGATTGGCAGCGACACACCATCACTGGTAAAACGCCGACGCTTCACCAGGGTCAGCTTCTGACCTTTGGCAGGATTAAGGCCCTGGGCCTTATCAAGACTGAGGACATCACAATGCTCACAGGAAAAATCATCCTTGCTATGGTGGCTAAACAGGTAGGACAACTCCAGCTCGCCAATCCGCCCCTCCGGCGACCAAACATAGCGGTTAAGGAAATCGAGAAACTCTGAAAATTTCGACTCAATATCGGTCTCACGTTCACGCTGATCGATAGATCCGGCCAGGTTCATCAGCAGAAGCTTACGTTTGGCCTCAAAGCGCGCTTTTTTATGGTAGCGATCATCAAACATCATAAGCATGAGGTCAACCGGGTTGGACAGGGCATCCACCTCATTGGTCATCTCAAGATAAGAACTAAATTGATCGAGAACCGAATCTTTGAAATAGCGAATAACACCATCGGCGGTGCGGGAATAATTATTCACCGTAGCCACCACCTCGCCCTCACTGCCCTTGATCCCAAACATATTACCGAGGAGACGATAGGCCTTGGCCGTGACCCTCTTTCTGGCCACAGGGTCACCTATCAGGCCCTGAATCTCAGCATAGGAACGGACATCAAGGAGATCA
>JBFFIS010000387.1:0-2600 GCA_041556375.1 Desulfurivibrionaceae bacterium
CGCCCCCCTTTGCCGCCGATGCCATCATGGAGGCGGCTGATGCCGGAGTTGGTCTCATTGTTTGTATCACCGAAGGCATTCCGGTCATGGATATGCTCAGGGTCAAGAATTTCCTGGCCACCACCAACAGCCGTCTCATCGGCCCTAATTGCCCGGGAATCATTACTCCGGGCCAGGCCAAGGTCGGTATTATGCCTGGCCTTATTCATAGGGCGGGCGGTCCCATCGGTGTTGTCTCCCGCTCAGGTACGCTGACCTATGAGGTGGTGGACCAGCTCTCCAAGCAGGGCCTTGGTCAGACCACCTGTCTTGGTATCGGTGGTGATCCGGTCAACGGCACCAGTTTCGTTGACTGCCTGGCCGCCTTTGAGGCCGATAACGACACCAGGGGGGTGGTCATGGTGGGCGAGATCGGCGGTTCGGCCGAAGAAGAGGCCTCCAAATTTATTAACGAAAAAATGACCAAGCCGGTGGTTGGCTTTATTGCCGGTCTTACCGCCCCTCCGGGTCGGCGGATGGGCCATGCCGGCGCCATTATCAGCGGCTCCTCCGGCACCGCCACCGCCAAAATAGCCGCCATGCGGAGCGCCGGTGTCCATGTCTGTGAAGATTTAGGGAGATTGGGGCAGGTGTGTGCCCAGGTGTTTAGGGCCTCCATCAACAACATCTAAAAAAAGAGAGATGGGAGAAGAGGGCCTTGTCCTTCAACAATATCTTATGAATAAAAAATATCGTGTTTTGATTGGTAAGCCGGGCCTTGACGGCCATGATCGGGGTGCCAAGGTCATTGCCCAGGCCCTGCGGGATCATGGTTTTGAGGTGATCTACACCGGGATTCGCCGCTCACCGGCTGAGATTGCCGCGGCCGCTGTTCAGGAGGATGTCGATGCCGTTGGCCTGTCATCGCTCTCCGGCGCCCATCTTCGTCTCTTTCCGGCCGTGGTCGACGAGCTCGCCAAGGCCGGTGCTGACGATATTGCTGTTGTCGGCGGCGGTGTCATCCCAGAGGATGATATTGCCACCTTAAAAGCGGCTGGTGTCCGTGATATCTTTACCCCTGGCGCCACCCTTGATGAGGTGATGAAGGCCTTTGAGGGCGCCTGTGGGAAACGATAGAAATCTCGATTTTTACTACCGAGTTCAGGACTCTGATGATCCATCTTTAATCATTAATTTTCAATCCTGATGCCATGAATGTCGACCAAATAATAGAGGGTTTGCGTCGCCAGGACCCGCGCGCCATTGGGCGGGCCATCTCCATTGTCGAAAATCACGAACCGGCAGCTCAGGGTATTCTGGAGAGTCTTGACCTCGACCAAATTGCCGCCTGTCTGGTGGTCGGTATTACCGGGCCTCCCGGTGCCGGCAAATCTACCCTGACCGCTCAGCTCATCAAGGAGTACCGCCAGCAGGGCATGCGGATTGGCATTGTTGCCGTTGACCCATCTTCGCCACTTTCCGGCGGCGCTCTCCTCGGTGATCGGGTTCGGATGATGAAACATGCCCTGGACAAGGATGTGGTTATTCGCTCCATGGCCACCCGGGGGCGCTTGGGAGGTGTCTGCGGTTCGGCCGGGGCGGCGGTGCGTATCATGGCCCAGAGCGGCTGCCAGGTGGTGCTCATCGAGACTGTCGGGGTTGGCCAGTCTGAGATGGACATTGTCCGCATGGCCGATTTGACCGCCATGGTTCTGGCTCCAGGCCTCGGCGATGATATCCAGGCCATGAAGGCCGGCCTCCTTGAGGTTGCCGATGTTCTGGTGGTCAACAAGGCCGACTTGGGCGGCGCTGATGCCCTGGTGCTGGATATGGAAAGTGTCGCCCATCAGCGTCAGGAGAGGCAAGGCCGCGCCATTCGGGTCTGCACCACCATTGCCAGTCTGGGGGAGGGCGTGGCGGCCCTGGTCGAGACCTTCAGGGAGATGAACGAGCAGTTCCAGCACTCAGGTTTAACGGAACAGCGTCGTCTGCAGGCCCGCCGTTATGAGGTCATAGATTGGGCTGTGGAGCTGGTGCGGCCCCGCATAGAGGGACGTGTCGCTGCTATGGCCGATTGTAGTGGCGATCCCATGCTCATGGCTCGTGATATCCTGGCCAAGCTCGGCGGCGACAACGGCGAATGAAAAAAATGTCTCTGGCCCCCTGTGCTGATTCTTAAAAAATAGAAAACATAAAGAAAATATGACCGAGAATTCATCCTATGCCTCCTGGCAACAACAAGAGTTGGCCGCCTCCCTGGGCCGTTTCCCCGAACGTTATACGGCCTTTTATCACCATGGCGGCGCCGAGATTCCCAGGCTCTCCCTGCCGGCAACCCTTGATGACACCTACGAAGAAAAGATAGGCTTTCCCGGCCGCTATCCCTTTACTCGCGGCGTTCAACCCACCATGTACCGGGGGCGGTTGTGGACCATGCGCCAGTATGCCGGTTTTTCCACCGCTGCCCAGTCCAATAAACGTTACCGTTACCTCCTTGAGCATGGCACCAGCGGTCTCTCTGTGGCCTTTGATCTGCCCACCCAGATTGGTTATGACTCAGACCATGCCATGGCCCTGGGTGAGGTGGGTAAGGTGGGTGTCGCCATTGATTCCCTGGCTGA
>JBFFIS010000388.1:0-2557 GCA_041556375.1 Desulfurivibrionaceae bacterium
AATGAGCTCATCGTCGTCTACAAGGAAAATTCTGCCACCGGTCTTCATCGTTCGACCTCTTCATGATGGTGTTTGACAGGCAGGGTGATGATAAAGGCAGCACCCGCCCCTTTCTTGCTGATTAAGTCAATCTGCCCATGGTGCAATTCAACGAGTCGTTTGGTGATCGCCAGGCCCAGGCCGCTGCCTTTTGGCTTGGTGGTGTAAAAGGGGTGAAAGGCCTTGAGCAGACCTTCTTCATCAAAGCCTTTACCTGTATCGGCAATGGTGACCTGGATCATGGAATTGTGGTTCCATGTTGCTTTCACTGTGATTGTGCCGGCTCGGGGGATGGCCTCAATGCCGTTTAACAGGAGGTTGAGAAATATCTGTTGGAGCTGGGCAAAATCGGCGGATACAGGTGGAATATCCGGCGCCAGCTCGGTTATGAACTGAATATCCTTCTTTTTCTCGGAGAAATAGTTGGGGCTTTGTAGGGTCATCTTGGCATTCTTAACCGAGTCCAGCAGGAGCACATTGAGGTCGCCGGCATCAAAATAAGGTTTGGGCGGCCGTGCATAATTGAGGAGATTTTTCAGCAGGGTCTCCAGTCGGTTGACCTCCTGGATGACGCGGAGAAAAACCTCCTTGTCCTCCTGGGCCAGTGTCAACTCCGAGGCCAGGATCTCGATGGAGACCTTGATGCCGGCCAGAGGGTTTTTTATCTCATGGGCAAGACCTGCAGCCATCTCGCCGACCATGGCAAGCTGCCGGGCGCGCTGTAGGGCTTCTTCGGCCTTGACCCGTTCGCTTATGTCGCGGTCAAAGGCCAGGACGTATTTATGGCTGTCACACTCAAGAAGGCCGGCGCTGGCCTCAATGGGAAAAGTCGTGCCATCCTTTTTTTTGTGGGTGACCATGTACTTTATCCATTCGCCGTTTAGAATGCGGCGAATCCGGGCCGGGATTTCAGTGGTTGATTTGGTGTCGTCGAGTTCGCTGATATTCATGTCGTGAAGTTCATCAACTGAATAGCCATGCATGTCGGCGGCAGCTTTGTTGGCGGAGATAATGCGGCCGGCATTATCGCCTTCGGCCTCCATAATGAAAATGGCGTCGCCGGCGCTTTCGAAGAGGATGCGATAGCGCTGCTGGATGGACTCAACAAGCCGGCATTGCTCCTTGAGGGAAATGCCCATATTGTTGAAGGAACTGGCCAACTGGTGAAACTCATCGTCGAGCTTTTCCCTGATCCTGTAATCAAGGTTGCCACCCTGGACTTTTTTGATGGCCCCCGAGAGGATGGTCACGGCTCGGCTGAAGCGGCCGAAGAAATAGAAGTAGGCTACGAGAATGATCATCGGGCCAATGGTGACAAAAAAGATAAGAAGCTGCCGGCTTGCCGCAATGCTCTGTCTGGCATGGGTTGTACTGGTGGCTATTTTCTCATCAGCGCCCAGAAAGAGCTTGTTGAGCTCGTACTGCAGATGCTCTCCTGCATCATAGGCGCTTTTCTTGGCCTCAGTAAGCCTTCGGGTGTTGGCTCTGAGGGTGTAGACCTTGCTGAGTTTCTTTTGATAGGCCTCAACTATAGTTGCTAGGCTGCTAATATTTTCTTGCAGATTGGGAGGGTGATGGCAGTCAAGGCAGCTATTAAGACTATCCTCCACTGCCTCTCCATGGCGGACAAAGGTGTCGAGGCTGGTGGCATGGGGAGAATCTTTGAGCAGGAGATCAGTCTGTACCTCCTTAATTTGAGTCAACAGGGTCTTACGTTGAAAGCCAACCTGCTGGAGAAGAATGATATTCTGCAGGTTGTCGATAACGCCATTCATTGCCTCGGTGATATATAACCCCCCAAAGGTGAAACAGAGCGAAAGAGTAATAAGCCCGATCAATACTTTCCGTTTCATGCCAATCTGCCACCTGTTGTTAAGGATGTTCCCCTAAATTTTATCTCAAATCCATACTTCCAAGCAAAAAAATCAATTGTTGATGTATTGATAGTTGGCCAGGTCAATACCGATATCCTGGGCAAAATCAGAGACCGCGTTATAATCCGCAACCGTGGTTTCGATAAAACGGCTGGAGCCGAAATTGTCCAAAACCAGTTTGCCGGCAGGGTCCTGATCCATGGCAAGGAGTACTGTTTTTAAATCGGAGACGAGTTGTTCGTCGAGGCCAGGTCGAACTGCCAGGCCGTTTTCCGGCACAGGTTTTGATTTCGTCAGGATTGTAAGCTCTTCAAGGATTCTTTTGTCTTCTTTGGCCAGACGGTAAAAAATCGTATTCTTGGCAGCGCCGATGTCGGCTTTGCCGTGGAGGACATCGTTAATGGCATCTTCATGGGTGCCGGCAAAATATGTTTCGGAAAACCAGGGCTCAATGTCTTCTATGCCCAGCTCCTTGAAAAAATGGAGGGGGAGGAGCCAGCCGGCAGTAGTGGCCTTGTCGACAAAGGCAAAGCGCTTGCCCTTCATGTCGGCAGCGGTTTTGATCTGGGAGTCTTTCCTGACAAAAACCATGCCGTAATAGGTGGAGGTGCCGTCTTGGGACTCCGGGCGAACCAGGGGCTGTA
>JBFFIS010000389.1:0-2532 GCA_041556375.1 Desulfurivibrionaceae bacterium
AGGAGGGCATCAGATGATGAAGGCAAAGACCGGCAAGTGCGAAGAGTGCGGTAAGAATTATGAGGATATCAAGGATGTTTGCGGTCATTGCGGCTACTCAGCCCATGGCACCTACATGAAGGATGAAAGCGATCCCTGGTGGAAATGCGGCAACTGCGGCCGCACTGTCCAGGCCGTAAATCCGCCGGAGAAATGCCCGGGCTGCGGTGAGGTCTGTGATTTTAAGAATGTCACCTGCTACGAGCCTGAATGCGGCGGCCCCGGCAATATCGATCCAAAGCTCTAAAACGTGGGAGCAGTCCTGGCTAATGTTTGCCCGTGGCCTGGGTGTAATGGGCAAAGGCAGGGGTGCAGATTTCTGTTTTGCACTCTTCACAGAAGCGGTATTAAGTAGGCACACGGTGTGCCTGAGGTGTATAGGGTCAAGGTCACCGTTTTGTCGGCCGCTTGGTCCGATAAAAAAACGGAAAATTTCGCGGTATTCCTTGTCTCGCCGGCAATGGATGTCTCTGCCGTGATGATCATTGTCGCAGCCCGGTACGGTCCGGGCCTGTTCGGACACCTATGCGAGAAATTTTGTGAAGATGACACTGTCGCCATCAGCCACCCCAATCAGCCTTCTGCTTTGGGTTTTCTGTCTTATCAGCAGCGGCTGTAGTTATGTTGTTAATGAGCAGATCGGGCCCGAGATTGCTCTTGATCTGCCCTATAGCCTCGCCGGTGACGATGTCGCGGCGGTCCGGGACCAGGGCACCGAGTGGTGGCAGGCCTTTAACGATCCGCGCCTTGACGATATCTTAACAACATTCCTGGCTGGTAATTTCACCTTAAGGCAGGCCTACGCCCGCCTCAACCAGGCCCGGATGCTCCAGGGCCAGGCAGCGTCCAGGTTGCGGCCGGAGCTGAACAGCAGCCTGGGCAGCTCTTCCACCTGGATTGCCGATGGTGAGCACGTCCAACATTCCTCGGCCGAGCTTGAGCTGTCCTGGGAGGTTGATCTCTGGAAGAGGTTGTCTTCGTCTCAAAAGGCCTTTGCTCTTGAGGCGGAGGCGGCGGAGGATGCCGTCCATGATATCGCCCTGCTGCTCAGTGCCCAGGTGGTTGATACCTATTTTCAAGTCATTGAGCAGAAGCAGCAGTTAGCCCTTCTGCAGCAACAGATCGAGGTCAATAAGACCTTTCTAGAGCTCATCGAGCTCCGTTTTGCCAATGGTGCGGCCTCGGTGGTTGATATATATCAGCAGCGCCAGCTGCTGGCCGGCATTGCCACCCAGATTCCCGTGGCCCGATCAAAGCTGCGTACCCTGCACCATCGCCTTTTGGTGCTGCTGGGGCGCAGTCCCTCCCAGGAGGCGATTGCTGTGGCCCCGAACCTGCCCACCCTTGGCCCTCTTCCCCAACTAGGGCTGCCTGCCCACTTACTGGTGAAGCGCCCTGACCTGCGGGGCGCCCAAAAGAAACTGGTTGCCGCCGACTACCGCGTTGCCGAGGCCATTGCCAACCGCTTGCCGCAAATCAAGCTCTTTACCAGCACCGGCATTAACGGCAGCAGTTTCTCCGGCGATAATCTTTTCCTCTCCGTTCTGGCCGAGGTCGTGGCGCCGATTATTGATTGGGGCCGGCGAAAAAAAGAGGTTGAGCGGCAGCGGGCCATTGTCGAGGAAGAGCTTGCCCGCTATTCCGAAGCCTTTCTGGTCGCCATCGAAGAGGTGGAAAATGCCCTCTGGCAGGAGAGGGAACAGGTGGAGCTTATTGATGCCCTGCAGGGGCAATTGGCCTTGGCCCAGGCCAATTTACGGGAGTCGCGTAACCGCTATATGCAGGGCCTGACCGATTATCTGCCGGTGCTCACGGCTCTCAACAGCCTTCAGGGCCTTGAGCGCGATCTCCTGCTCAGCAGACGGCAACTCATCTCCCATCGTATTCTTCTGTGCCGGGCCTTGGGCGGTTCGCCCATCATCCTGGCGGCTGCCGGTCATTCTGGCACCGCGACCCCAAATAAACGTCAACATCGGCCTTCTTCTCCTGTTGAGGCCGAACAATAAAGAGATGGCAATTTTATGAGATTTCGCCCCTCCATCCTTGCCCTGAGTATTATAGCCCTGGCCGCCGCCGCGGTCGCCGGCCTCTATTTTTTCAGGCCGACCACCACCAAGGTCAAGCCCGTCGTGCCGGTTCCCCTGGTCAGCGCCAGCGAGATCAGGCCTTCCAGCGAAAAAATCTTTATCGAGGCCTTTGGTACCGTTGTCCCGGCCCGGCAGGTCGAACTTTTTGCCGAAGTTGAGGGCCGTATTCTTGAGCAGAACCCTGAGTTGGTGCCGGGCGGCGTTTTGCAGAAGGATGATTTCCTGGTGCAGATAGATCCACGCAATTACCAGCTCATTGTCCGCGAGCGCCAGGCCGACGTGGTCGAGTCCGAGACCAAGCTTGCCTTGGAAAAAGGCCAGCAGAATATCGCCAGCCGCGAATGGCAGCTCTTTAAGGAGAACAAGGATCTGGCCGAGGTCAGCGAACGCCTGGCCCTGCGCGAGC
>JBFFIS010000390.1:0-2531 GCA_041556375.1 Desulfurivibrionaceae bacterium
AAGGCTAAGTACAGTGCCCAAAATATATAAATATTTGGATAAAAATAAGTCCCAGATTATGTCAGAAACCATATTTTGTGTCGTCATATCACATAACATTACACTATGCAGTGTGGGGTAATCGGTTATAGGTGGGGGGCTGTATATGGGAATCGGGCCCATACTGCGTAATATTATTTTGTTTGCTAATTGGTTGATAATATTCGACTATGGGGTATCTGTTTTTTTTAGTCAATGAAAAAGAGTGTCAGGTTATGGATTGGAAGGCGTTTGCTCATGTTGTTCGTCGGCACCGGGTGCCTGCCAAGCAGGTTGAGTGGTATGTGCGGTGGGCGCAGCGGTTTGTCAAGTCGATTGAGGGTGACTTGTCTGCTGTAAAACCTGGACAGGTTAATCTCTTCCTGCGTGATCTATTGGAAAAAGAGGGCAGGGAGGCATGGCAGATCGACCAGGCTGCTGATTCTTTGCGCATTCTCGTGGCGAAGTTCGGCGGGCCTTCGTGGGGTAAGGAGTGGCAGAAATTAGTTGTAGTACCATACGCTCCTGACCACGAGGTGGATTCAAACGGTAGTGCTGGTCAGCACGTTTTGGCTTTGTCGGCCGAGCTCTTCGACAGCAAGGTTGTCGCGGTTGAGAAAGATCTTCTTGAGCTTGTGCGCAATGCCTCCCGGCTGCGTCATTATTCTCCGCGGACGGAACAGTCTTATGAGGGCTGGGTTAAACGTTTTTTGTACAACAATCAAGGGCGCAAGCTGGCAAAGCTCGGCGGCGCTGAGGTTCGGGGCTTTCTGGAATATCTCGCCCGTGAAAAGGGGGTGGCTGCCAGCACCCAGAATCAGGCCTTGAATGCCCTGGTCTTCTTTTTTGATCAGGTGTTGGGCAGGCCTGTGGGTGATATCGGCGCCTTTGCCCTTGCCAAGAAGACCAGGCGGTTACCTGTGGTTCTTAGTGTTATTGAGGTGCAGCGTTTGTTTGCCGAGCTCAGCGGCCTGAACCTGCTCATGGCTGGTCTGCTTTATGGCAGTGGCTTGCGGCTCATGGAATGTATGCGGCTGCGGGTGATGGATGTGGATTTTGATCGCCAGGAGCTCTTGGTGCGTAATGGCAAGGGTAAAAAGGATCGGGTAACCATTTTACCTCAGCGTTTTCAGCAGGCCTTGCAAGAGCATGTGGCCCGGGTGAAGGCCGGCCATGACAAGGAACTCTCCCTTGGCAACGGTAATGTCTATCTGCCGACGGCCCTGGCCCGCAAATACCCGGCGGCCAGCAAGGAGTGGAGCTGGTAGTTTATCTTTCCAGCCACCCGGCCTACGGTTGATAGGCAGAGCGGTGAGGTGCGCCGCCATCATCTTCATGAGAGTGTGTTGCAGAAGGCCATCAAGGAGGCGGCAGCGCAGGCCGGCATCGCCAAGCGGGTGAGCAGCCATGTTCTCAGGCACTCCTTTGCCACCCATATGCTGGAAAGCGGTTATGATATTCGGACGATCCAGGAGCTGCTGGGGCATAGTGATGTCAGTACCACCATGATCTATACCCATGTGTTGAATAAGGGCGGGAAGGGGGTGCGGAGCCCACTCGATAGTTTGTAGCCAGCAGTGCTGGCTAGTAATCAAAAATCTGATTGCCTTAGAATCTCAGTCAGTTCGGCGAGTCTTTGCCGCGCAGACATCGATCTGGGGATATCTTGGGAAACCCGGCGGCATTCCCGCCTTCGCGGGAATGCCTTTGAGCAGAGGCTGAAGATCAGTATGGCCGCAAAGCCTGGCCTAGGCCAGGTCTTGCAGGCGTTTGATGGAGTCGTCTATTTTGTCGAGTTTGGCGGCGAACTCATCGAGCTTGGCCTTTTCCTTGGCAATGATATCGTCCGGGGCATTGCTTAGGAATTTGTCATTGCCGAGCTTGCCGCTTGTCTGTTTGTGTTGTTTTTCTATCTTTTGCCTGCTCTTGTTGAGTTTGGCAATCTCCTTGTCGACATCAATAAGGCCCTTGAGGGGCACAAAGATCTCCATATCGGCGAAGATATAGCTGGCAGCGCCCTTGGGTACGCTACCGCTGTCTTGGATCGCCAGGCTTGAGGTGCGGGTAAGGCCCATGATGGAGGCGGTGTTGGCCTCCAGGCGCTGGGCCTTGGTGGCGTCCGGGCAGATGGCAAAGGCCTCGATCTCGGCAGAGGGGTGGATCTGCATCTCGCTTCTGATATTGCGGATGCCGCCGATGACGCCCATGATGAGTTCGGCGCTGTCCTCGGCCTCGTCGTCGTCCCAGGCTGGATTGGCCACAGGGTAGGGCTCGGTCATCAGGGTTGAGCGCTCTCCGGGCAGAAAGTGCCAGATCTCCTCGGTGACAAAGGGGGCAATGGGGTGCAGGAGCTTGAGGATGGCCTCGAGGACGGTGAAGAGTACGGCTTGGGCCTCGGCCTTTTTGCCGGCATCGTCGCCGTAGAGGTCGGACTTGACCCATTCCAGGTACCAGTCGCAGAACTCATGCCAGATGAACTGGTAGAGGGCGTTGGCCGTGTCGTTAAAGCGGAA
>JBFFIS010000391.1:0-2522 GCA_041556375.1 Desulfurivibrionaceae bacterium
CAGTTGTCACCGTAGTTGAAGAGCTTGCCAAGGTTGCCAAGCCTACCAAAGAGCAGAAAGAGATTGCCCAGGTTGGTACCATCTCTGCCAACAACGATGCCACCATCGGTAATCTTATTGCCGAGGCCATGGATAAGGTTGGTAAAGAGGGTGTTATCACCGTTGAAGAGGCCAAGTCCATGGAGACCTCTCTCGACGTGGTTGAGGGTATGCAGTTTGACCGCGGTTACCTCTCTCCCTACTTTGTCACCGATGCCGAGAAGATGCAGGTCAATATCGAAGATCCTCTCATCCTCATCAACGAGAAGAAGATCTCCAATATGAAGGACCTGCTGCCCATCCTTGAGCAGGTTGCCAAAATGGGCAAGCCCCTGTTTATCATCGCCGAAGATGTCGATGGTGAGGCCCTGGCTACCCTGGTTGTCAACAAGCTGCGCGGTACCTTGAACATCAGTGCTGTTAAGGCCCCTGGTTTCGGCGATCGTCGTAAGGCCATGCTGGAAGATATCGCCATCCTTACCGGCGGCCAGGTTATCACTGAGGACCTCGGTATCAAGCTTGAGAATGTTACCATTGCCGACCTTGGTACTGCCAAGCGCGTTGTGGTTGACAAGGACAACACCACCATCATCGATGGTGCCGGCGATAAGGACAAATTGACCGCCCGTGTTAAGCAGATCCGGGCCCAGTCTGAGGAATCCACCTCCGACTACGACCGCGAGAAGCTCCAGGAACGTCTGGCCAAGCTCATCGGCGGTGTAGCGGTTATCAATGTCGGTGCTGCCACCGAGATCGAGATGAAAGAGAAAAAGGCCCGCGTTGAGGATGCCCTGAACGCCACCCGCGCTGCAGTTGAAGAAGGTATCGTTCCCGGCGGCGGTGTTGCCTATATTCGTTGCCTCAAGGCCCTTGAGGCTCTTGAGCTTCCCGGCGAGCAGGACCTGGGCCGCAAGATCGTTATGCGCGCCATTGAAGAGCCTGTCCGTCAGATCTCTGCTAACGCCGGCTGCGAAGGTTCTGTTATTGTCGAGCATGTTAAGGACATGGACGGCGCTAACGGTTTCAACGCCGACACCGAGATCTACGAAGATCTTATTGCCGCCGGTGTTATTGACCCTGCCAAGGTTACCAGAACAGCCCTGCAGAACGCTGCTTCTGTTTCCGGCCTGCTGCTCACCACCGAGTGCATGATCGCTGACAAGCCTGAAGAAGGCGGTGCTGGCGGCGGTATGCCTCCTGGTATGGGCGGCATGGGTGGTATGGGCGGCATGGGCGGCATGATGTAAGCCGATCTTGCCCAGCCCGAGGCAAGGGTTGCAATAAAATCAAACCCTTGTCCCGAAAGCATAAAAAGGAATCCCGGCCGTGAGGCCTGGATTCCTTTTTTTTATTGACATTAGGTCAAAAATTTACAATATAGTGGCTTCGTTTCACCAAGGCGATGTAGCTCAGTTGGTTAGAGCATACGGCTCATATCCGTAGTGTCCGGGGTTCAATTCCCTGCATCGCCACCAAATAACTCAATGATTTCTGCCCTGAGATCATTTTGCATATAATCCACTGGATTGGCAGCCTGCAGCACAGATACCTGTGTTCTCCTGCCAAGCATCCAGTGGATTTTTTTATGCCTGAGAGTCTGCAAGGGCTGATTGCCCCTCGCTTGCCGGCTACCAAGAGCAGCTCTTTGCAGGAAGGGTGTGAGAGATAAAAAAAGCACGGTTACCTTAAAGAAGGTAACCGTGCTTTTATGTAATACTTGTTTGCCACAAAGAGCGTCAAATTCATGCCGACAGCTTAGAACATATATCTCAAGTCGATAAATATTTCATGGGCCGTTAGCTCGCCAGTTAAAGGCTCAGCAATAATTTGGCCAACGTTAAGGGCGAGGGGGCTGGCGATAATAACATCACCCGATTCGACATCACCAAGGTCGATGTAACGATAGCCGACATCAAGCACAAAATCGTTTTCTAGATCAAAGCCAACACCCACGGCCACATTCCAGGCAAACTCACTGCTTGTTTCGCCTTCAATAACGACAGGGGTGGCAAGGGGGCCGCCATATGCAACATCGTCCATTTCATTTTCTGATAGACCGACTCCGCCACCGAGGAAGGGGAGGACTATCACATTGCCCAAACGTATTTTTCCGAAATCGTAGTAGAGGTTGGCAAAGGCCAGCTGAGAAGAAACTTCGGATTCATATTTGATCGGATAGGATACGGATGAATAATGCTCTATTTCATAATCATTGCGAAACTGGACATTAACCTCAGCTCTTAAGGAATCATTAAACTTAAGCCCTGCCCCGATGCCATACAAGAAGGAAGACTCTAAGGTTTTACCTTTGGAGGTATCGTCTTGGCCCAGTTGGTCGGTGACGGTGAACTCGGTGTCTTCGCTACCGGAATAACCGACTTCGGCCTTCATGTACCAATCCACAGCCTGTGCAGGTTCTACGGGACTCAAAAAACTAACAGGAAATAACAAAACTAATGCAAGGGTAATTTTTTTCATCGGAG
>JBFFIS010000392.1:0-2517 GCA_041556375.1 Desulfurivibrionaceae bacterium
AATAATGAAACGTTGACACTCTATACCTTTTAGATGGAAATTCAAATTTTTCTTTGAGGAGATTTGCGAGCTTCCGCAAAAAAATCTTTGTCAGCAACAAAGCCTACCTTGGAGCCTGCTAACAGGGCCTCGGACTCAACTTTGGGGCCAACAAAAAAGGGCTGGAGGGCTGTTATTTTTTTGCCAATTTCTGCTGGGCCTGCTCCAGCTTTTCCTGAGCATTTTCCCAGGCGCTGTAGGTCCGTTCCAGGCGCTGTGTGAGGCTGGAATACTCCTTACTCTTCTCCATGAATTTTTCCTGGTCCTGGTAGAGTTCCGGGTCGGCCAGAAGCTGTTCGAGTTCCCCCTTTTGGTTCTCGAGTTTTTCGACCAGCTTTTCGTTGTCGACCACCGCCTTTTTTAAGGGGCCGAGGGCCTTGTTTTCCTGGTCGCGAAGGCGGGCCTGCTGCTGGCGGGCCTTTTTGCCCTTGGCCGGCGAGGTGTCAGGAGTAGGGGAAGGGGCGGATTTCTTTTGCGAGCTGGCAGCCGCCGCCAATTTCTTCTGGCCTTGGGTCTTGGCGATATAGTAGCTGATATTGCCCTCAAAGAGGGTGGATTTACCGTCTTTGATCTCCAGGGTCTTGTTGGTGAAATGATCGAGGAAGAAACGGTTGTGGGAGACGACGATGATGGAGCCGTCATACTGCGCCATGGCCTCCATGAGGATGTCCTGGCTCGTCATATCGAGATGGTTGGTGGGCTCATCCATGATGAGCAGATTGGCCGGGGTGGCAATCATCTTGGCCAGGGCCAGCCGGGATTTCTCACCACCGGACAGCACCCCGACCTTTTTGTCGACATCGTCACCCTGGAAGAGAAAGGTGCCGAGCAGGGAGCGGATCTGGCTGATGCTCTTGTCGGCATCAATCATGTTCATCGTTTCCAGGACGGTGTAATTGGGGTTAAGCTCCTGGGCCTGGTGCTGGCCGAAATAGGAGATGATGACGTTATGGCCTGGTTTGATACTGCCCTGGTCTGGCTTGATGAGGCCGCCGAGAAGTTTGACCAGGGTGGACTTGCCGGCGCCGTTGACCCCGACCACGGCCAGTTTGTCGCCGGCCTCGAGTTCAAAGCTGAGGTCGTTGAAGACCTCCTTGTCGTCAAAGGCTTTGTTGAGGCCCTCCACCACCATGGCCATCCGACCACAGGGGGCCGAGGGCGGGAAGCGGAAGTTGATGTGACGCTCGCTGTCCTCAAGCTCGATGACCTCCATCTTTTCCAACTGCTTGAGGCGGGACTGGGCCTGCTTGGCCTTGGTGGATTTGGCCTTGAAGCGGTCGACAAAGCGCATGGTCTGGTCGATCTTGGCCTGCTGGTTGTCGTAGGCGGCCTTGAGGATGGTCAGCCGCTCCTCCTTTTCCCGGACAAAGTAGGAGTAATTGCCCTTGTAGATGGTGAGGTTGCCCAGGCTGAGCTCCCAGGTGGTGGTGGTCAGGTTGTCCAGGAACAGGCGGTCATGGGAAATGATGACCAGACCACCCTGGTAGGCGGCGAGAAACTCTTCGAGCCAGGTGAGGGTCTCGACATCGAGATGGTTGGTGGGCTCATCAAGAAGAAGAAAGGCGGGGCAGGCCAGGAGCTGTTTGGCCAGCATGAGGCGCATGAGCCAGCCGCCGGAAAAGGTGCTGCACTCCTTGGTGAAGTCGGAGGTCTTAAAACCCAGGCCCATGAGGACCTTTTCGATCTGGGACTGCATGGTGAAGATGTTGGCCTGATCAAGCTCATGCTGCAGCTCACCCTGGCGGGTGAGGAGTTCCTCCATCTTGGCTCCGTCTGCGGCCACCTCGGTCAGCTGCTCATGGATACGGTCGAGCTCTTGCTGTTTGACGAGCAGCTCACTGAAGGCCTCCTGGGCCTCTTCATAGATGCTGCGGTCGAGCTTGATGCCGGTGATCTCCTGGGGCAGGTAACCGGTGGAGTCATTCTTGGCCTTGGTGAGGATACCGGGATCAGCCTGATTGACCCCGGCGATCAATTTCAGCAGGGTGGATTTGCCGGCGCCGTTGGAGCCCACCAGACCGATGCGGTCACGGTTGTTTATCCGGCAGGAGAGATTGCGAAAAAGATGTTTTTCCCCATATTGCAGAGAGAGGTTGTTGATGGTAATCATATCGTCTGTGGTAAATTTTAATGAGGGCCATCTGGTATCATAAATTACCCTCTTTGGCTTGGAGAAAATGTTGATGACAGCAAAGAGCACGGTTTTCAGCACCGATTTTACCACCTGGGCGGAAAGTGTCCGCAAGGTTTGCTTGGCTGCCGGCCTCAGGGAGCAGGTGCACAAGAGTGGCAGACCGGTGCTGATAAAACCAAATCTTGTCGAAAATCTGGCCCCGCCCATTACCACGCCGGTAGAGATCGTTGCCGAGCTGGTTTCCTTCCTTGAGGATGAGGTAGACGGGCTGGAGATTATCATTGCCGAAGGCTGTGGCGCCACCAGCTATGATACCCCTTTTGTCTTTAAGGAGCAGGGCTACC
>JBFFIS010000393.1:0-2513 GCA_041556375.1 Desulfurivibrionaceae bacterium
CTTGTATCCCTTGAACCAGTCAAGAAACGGGAAAATTTTTGTCAGCATTTTTTCTTTCCTCTAATATGAATTTTGTCCGGATAGGGTCCGGAACAAAAAAATAAAATGATGCTCACTCAGAAACGATCCTTGACCTCAGCATACAGAGATCACCCCTCACTTCTGAACAGGCACCAGGGCTTTATCTAAAAACGTTACAGAAGCTCTACGACACCTGATTCCAGGTCATAAAAGGCGGCAACAACCTTGACCTTGCCATCCTTTACCAGGTCAGCCAGGATGGGCATGGAGGTCCGCAACTGGTCAGCAGTCATCCGCGCCACTTCCTTGGCGGCGTTGTCAGTGAGGTTGCCTTCCATGTCCTTAACCTTATCAACAGCAGGCTGGATTGCCGGGGCCAGAGAGGCGATATGACCCTCAAGCTCGGCACCGCTGGCCACAGCGCCAATGGCTCCGCAGCTGGTGTGGCCCATGACCATGATCAGCGGGGTGTTGAGATGAGCGGCAGCATACTCAAGGCTGCCTAAAAGCTGGTCATTAATGATATTGCCGGCGACCCGGACCACAAAAAGATCACCAAGACCTTCGTCAAAAAGAACCTCGGGCGGCACGCGAGAATCGGCACAGGCCAGAATGGCGGCAAAGGGGGCTTGCCCCTTACCAAGCCCGATGCGATAATCCGGGTCCTGATGGGGATGGGTGGCCTGGGTGTTGACAAAACGTTTATTGCCCTCCATGAGCATGGCCAGGGCCTGATCACTGGTGGGCATGATTGATGAAACATCTCCCATGATTCCTCTCCTTCAAAAAGTTAAGGCTTCGCAACTAGTCGGTTGCATCACAAGAGATGTAAGCGGCTGAACAGGCCTGAAACAGGCGGCAGGAAGCCAAAGTAAAGACTAAAACACCCCTTTAACCGCTGAGGATCACCCATAAAAAGCTTTATGGATGGCCGCAGTTATGGTTAAAAATGAGTGTCGGTTCATTTCTTAAAATTTGGTGCGCTAGTCTTAGCGCTCTTACCGAGAAAGTCAAGAGGTAAACCGACATTTTTTTAGTTTTTCTCTGCCTGGCCAAGGCCGCGAAATAGGCGAAACTACCGACAGATGCCTTTTGGCCCAGGGGCATAATATATCGTGATGACTGAAATAAATATTGATCGATTCCTCGCCGTCCTCAAGGAGGAAGTTGCCTCCTATCAGGTGCCGGTGGTGGATCTTATCGCTGTGCAAACCCGGGATCCATTTAAGGTCCTGGTTGCCACCATCCTCTCAGCCCGCACCAAGGACGAAACCACAGCCAAGGCCAGCGCCCGCCTCTTCAAAGTGGCCCCGGACCCGGCGAGCCTGGCGAGCCTGAGTGAAGAGGAGCTCCGCCACCTCATCTATCCCGTCGGCTTCTTTAAGAATAAAGCGAAATACCTGGCCGCCCTGCCTGAAGCCCTGGAGGCCTTTGACGGCAAGGTGCCTGCCAACATTGATGACCTCCTGAAGTTGCCCGGGGTCGGCCGCAAGACCGCCAATCTGGTGGTGGCGGTGGCCTTTAAAAAACCGGCCATCTGCGTGGACACCCATGTCCACCGGATCATGAACATCTGGGGCTACGTTAACACCAAGACCCCGGAACAGACCGAGATGGCCCTGCGTGCCAAGCTCCCCGAGCAATATTGGACCACGGTCAACTCCATCCTCGTCGCCTTTGGCCAGGGAACCTGTAAACCGGTGGGGCCGCGCTGCGATGTCTGTGTGCTGGCCCAGGAATGTCCCAAGCTGGGGGTAACACCACGACGCCTGGCCGCTGTGAAAAAGGATAAAAAAGAGCCGTTACGCCTCATCTCGTGGAACGTCAACGGCATCCGGGCCCTGGAGAAAAAGGGCTTCATCGACATCGTCCAGGGGCTGGGACCTGATATCTTTGCCGTCCAGGAGACCAAGGCCCACCCTGACCAGCTCTCCGAGGACTTGAAACAGATTAACGGCTATGATGCCTATTTTGCCCAGGCCGACAAAAAGGGCTACTCAGGCCTGGCCGTGTATTCACGCCTTAAACCCCTGAGAGTCATCACCGGCCTGGGCAGAGAGGAGTTTGACAGTGAGGGCCGCCTGCTGACCCTGGAGTTTGACAGCTTCTTTCTGGTCAACGGCTATTTCCCTAATGCCCAGCATGGTCTCAGCCGTCTTGATTACAAGCTCGCCTTTAACGAGGCCCTCCAAACCTTTATCGCCGACCTGGCAAGCAAAAAAACCGTTGTCCTCTGCGGCGATCTCAACGTCGCCCACAAGGAGATCGATCTGGCAAACCCCAAGGCAAATGAAAAAAATCCAGGCTTCACCGCCGAAGAACGGGCCTGGATGGACAACTTTCTGGCAGCCGGCTTCGTCGATACCTTCCGTATCTTCAACCACGAGCCAGGCCAGTACACCTGGTGGAGCTACCGCTTCAACGCCCGCAGCAAGAATATCGGCTGGCGTATTGATTATTTTGTGGTGGATGCCAAGAGCAGGCAGCGCGTC
>JBFFIS010000394.1:0-2512 GCA_041556375.1 Desulfurivibrionaceae bacterium
ACAGTCTCACGACCGGTGAAGTAGACATCAGGGTTCTGGGCGGTACCGCGCATGGTTGGACGGTCCGGAGTCAGAGCACGCTGGCGATGAGCAGTGATGAGATCTTCGTCAATCATCTCAAGCATATCATCATGGGTGAGCTGCTCAATTTTCTGGATCTCAGCAGAGGTGCGGAAACCATCAAAGAAATGCATGAAAGGAATACGGGATTCAAGAGTGGCTTGGGTGGAAATAAGCGCCATGTCCTGACATTCCTGAACATTTTTCGAACAAAGCATACCCCAGCCGGTTTGACGGGCGGCATTGATATCACCATGGTCACCAAAGATGGAAAGACCCTGACAGGCGATGGCGCGAGCAGTGATATGGAATACCGTGGGAGTAAGCTCTCCGGCAATCTTATACATATTAGGAATCAGAAGGAGCAGACCCTGGGAAGCGGTAAAGGTTGTACACAGGGCGCCTGAGGCAAGAGAGCCGTGCAGGGAGCCGGCAACACCACCCTCAGATTGCATCTGGGTAACGACTGGCTGGGAACCCCAGATGTTTAATTGGTGACCTGCGGCTTTGGCATCAGATTCAGCCGCCATGGAAGTTGATGGGGTGATGGGGTAAATTGTGATGACTTCGCTGGTAGCGTAGGCAACATGCGTACATGCCTGATTACCATCGATGGTTACCATTTTCCTGGACATAACCACTCCTTTTGTTGTGTTTGATAATTGGTTGATATTGTAAATGAATTTTTTAACCACATGGCCTAAAGGCATTTTGTGGAGTTTTTGTTGGAAAAACAGGCAAAAAGTCAGATGCTTACCTTAAAGCCACGAGAAATTAACCTAGTTTTGGGAATTGCGCTACTGTTTCGTGGGTATTTGCACGTTTTTTTAGGTTTTTATCCCCTTGTGATCACGGGGATGACGATGGTTTGTATTGCTAACCTTAAGTCCAAGGCAAAGTGCAGGTGGCAATCTGTTTGCAGTGCAAGGCGGCCTAGCTTTCAACCAATCTCTGCAGGCCGAGTTTAGGCAACTGAAGTGCTTTATAGCCTCGCCTACTTAATGATAAGCTCCGGCGGGTTGCGGATCACCTTGGAGTTGGCTGGTACCGATTTGGTCAACCAGATATTGCCGCCGACCACGGAGTTCTCACCGATGGTGGTATCGCCGCCGAGAATGGTGGTGCCGGAATAGACGGTGACGTTATCCTCCAGGGTAGGATGGCGTTTGCTCTGGCGGTCAAGATTGCCGGATTCATCGCGGCTAAAGGACAGGGCGCCCAGGGTAACACCCTGGTAGATTTTGACCTGCTTGCCTATCTGGCAGGTCTGGCCGATAACGACGCCAGTACCATGGTCGATGAAAAAAGAGTCGCCTATTTCCGCGCCGGGGTGGATGTCGATCCCGGTCACGGAGTGGGCGTATTCTGTCATCAGTCTGGGCAGGATGGGAATATCAAGCTCATAGAGGCGATGGGCAATACGGTAGATGGTAATGGCCAGAATGCCAGGATAGCAAAAGATGATTTCATCATAACTGCTGGCGGCAGGATCACCTTCATAGGCTGCCTTGACATCGGTACCCAGGGTTTTACGGATGTCGCTCAGGGACTGCACGAAGGCAAAGGCCTTTTCTTTACCCTGCTGATCACAATGTTGGCAGGACTGGTCATGACGAATGCATTCGTGGCGGATGGCATAGGTCATTTCTGCCGCCAGACGGTCGTAGAGGGAGGAAATCTCCAGGCCCACCCGGTATTCAAGGTTGACCTTGTCGATGTCCTGATGGCGGAAATAGCCGGGAAAAAGAATGGCCTGGCAGCGTTCCAGGAGATCAATGGTTTTTGACCTTGAGGGCAGGGGGTCAGCATTGATATGCTCAAAACAGTCACTGGAAAAGCAACTGCCTACCAGGCTGTTTACGATTTCAGGAAGTTGTGAGCGGAACTCACAGGTTGTCGAGCGTTCATCTGTGCACTCGCCTTTATCGATTGCCGGGAAGCCGTATTTGATATCCATTGAGAGACCTTTGTTGAAGGGGAAGAGTTCTGATCCATGATGATAATCATGGATCAGTGGAAAGACAAGAATCGCTAGGTATTTTGGAGGTCTTATGCAGAAATTAAAAAAAATATGGTGGCTGGTCGTATCTGTTTTGATTTTTCTGTGCAGCTTGCCGACCTCATCCTCGCGGGCCGGAGAAAGGATAACCCTCCAAGCCGCCGATGGTTTTCCCCTGGTAGGGCTGTACGAGAAGGGCAATGGTGAAGCTTCTTCACAGCCGGCCGTGCTTCTTCTTCATATGTATAAGAGGCAAAAGGAGAGTTGGCAGCCCTTGATGCTGGCCTTAAAGGCTCAGGGGCTATGCAGTCTGGCTATTGATTTGCGTGGCCATGGTGAAAGCCGAATTGATGCTACAGGAATTGATCAGTATTTTCGGGTTGTTGACCGAGATGCTGTTTTCTTTAACCAGATGTACCTGGATGGCCTGGCTGCAGTAGCATGGTTGCGCGG
>JBFFIS010000395.1:0-2505 GCA_041556375.1 Desulfurivibrionaceae bacterium
ATTTCTGAAAAAGTCATGAAACACTCCCACTCCAAGCTCCCCCCCTTTGCCGCCTGTCTGCAGATCGATGTCACCCCGCAGGCCCAGGATAATTTCAAGCAGGTCCGTGAAGGTCTTGAACGTTTGGACCCGCAGCCCGGCGCCCTTGTTGTCCTGCCGGAGTTATGGCTGCACGGTTTTGACTATGACAGCCTGGATGACCAGGCCGGCCAGACCGCCCATGTTCTTACAGAGCTCCGCGACCTGGCAGCAGAATATGACATAGTTCTGGTCGGCTCTCTGCCGGAGCCGGACCAGGGCCAGGTTTTTAACACCCTTTTTGTAGTTACCGAGCACGGCGTTGTCGGTCGTTACCGCAAGCAGCATCTCTTTGGTCTCATGCAGGAGGATGATCATTTCAGCCCGGCTGATAGCCTGGAGGCCATGGTTGGCCAAAGTCCCTGGCTCGGGGGCCTGGTCTGCTATGATCTGCGTTTTCCTGAGTTGGCCCGGACCCAGGTCCAGCAGGGGGCCCAGATCCTGGTCGTCTGCGGCCAATGGCCCCAGGCCAGGATCAGCCATTGGCGTCTTCTTCTCCAGGCCCGGGCCGTGGAAAACCAGGTCTTTGTCGTCGGGTGCAATAGGGTGGGGCGAAGTGGCGAAACCAGATTCGGTGGCCACTCCATGATTATCGCCCCGGACGGCACCATTCTCCAGGAGGCTGGTGACGAAAGCGAGGCCATCAGTGCTGAGCTGGCAGTGGATCTTCCCGCCCAGGTGCGCAGTCGTTTTTATACCGCCGGCCCGCGGCCCTGGCGGCTGGCCGACAAAAACAAGCTTTGCGATCTCGTCTCCCTGGCCCAAATAGTGGCAACCTATAAGGAATGCGGTCAGAAGGTGGTCTTTACCAATGGCTGCTTTGATATCCTCCATGAGGGCCACGTCACCTATCTTGAGGCGGCCCGTAGGCAAGGTGACCGCCTTATTGTCGGTCTCAATAGCGACGCCTCCATCCAGGCCATAAAGGGCCCTGGCCGGCCGGTGAACAAAGAATCAAGCCGGGCCCGGCTGTTGGCCGCCCTGGGTTGTGTGGATCATATCGTTATTTTCTCAGATGATACCCCGTTGGAGCTTATCACCATTCTGATGCCCGATGTCCTGGTAAAGGGGTCTGACTGGCCCATTGATCAGATTGTCGGTGCCAAGGAGGTGCTGGCCGCCGGCGGTGAGGTAAAGACCATCGAGTTTGTCGGCGATTTTTCCACCACCGGTCTGATCGAAAAAATCCTCCAGAAGTAGGCGGGCCGGCCATGGGCACCTTTTTTTAGAAGGTGTTCAGCCTTTATCTCCTTGAATTCGGACCTTTTTTTAATTTTTTCAAAAAAAATATCTTCCTCTCTTGATTTTTCAAATAGCGATCCCTATTGTATCGCCTCATGCAGGGTAATAAGGCGGAGTAACCCAGTCTTATCCTTGCTTTTTTTTGTGCGGAAGGCTGACCATCCTTTCACTTGCGGTCAGCATTTTTTAGCTTTAATTTTCCCTATCTAACCACTCTTATATGGAGGCAGTACATGAAGATTCGTCCCTTAAACGATCGCATCCTGGTTAAACGTATGGCTAGCGAAGAAATGTCCGCTGGCGGCATTATCATTCCTGACAGCGCTAAGGAAAAGCCTGCTGAGGGCGAAATTGTCGCAGTTGGTCCCGGCAAGCTCAACGGCAAAGGCGAGCGGGTGGCCATGGATGTCAAGGCTGGCGATTCCGTTCTCTTTTCCAAGTATGGCGGCACCGATATCAAGCTTGACGGTGAAGACTACCTGATCATGCGTGAAGACGATATCCTCGGCGTGGTTGAGTAAAGTAAGACTCTCCAGAGTCTATTTGATCAAACCTTCTGACTTTCATCAATCATCCTCAGAAATCGTTGTCTCATGTTATGATGAGCCGATCTGTGCAAAGGAGAATACATTACAATGGCTAAAGAAATTAAATATAGTGTCAAAGCTCGGGAAGAGATTCTCAACGGCGTCAACGCCCTGGCCGATGCTGTCAAAGTTACCCTCGGTCCCAAGGGCCGTAACGTCCTCATCGAAAAATCCTTTGGCGCACCGGTCATCACCAAGGACGGTGTGTCTGTTGCCAAAGAGATTGAGCTTGAGAACAAGTTCGAGAACATGGGCGCTCAGATGGTTAAAGAGGTTGCCTCCAAGACCTCCGACGTCGCCGGTGACGGTACCACCACTGCTACCCTTCTTGCCCAGGCCATCTACGCCGAAGGCTCCAAGATGGTTGCTGCTGGCACCAATCCCATGGAGCTTAAGCGCGGAATTGACAAGGCGGTTATCACCGTGGTTGAGGAGCTTGCCAAGGTTGCCAAGCCCACCAAGGAGCAGAAAGAGATTGCCCAGGTTGGTACCATCTCTGCCAACAACGATGCCACCATCGGTAACATCATTGCCGAGGCCATGGATAAGGTTGGTAAAGAGGGTGTTATCACCGTGGAAGAAGCCAAGTCCATGGAGA